>NZ_JBVJCD010000009.1:127907-158780 GCF_055588985.1 Streptomyces sp. NPDC041970 | reverse complement strand
CCGCGCCGCTGACCGGGCCGAAGGCCCCTCCGGTCGCCGCCGTCGTCGAGGGGGTGCTCGGGCGCACCTACCGGGCGCTCAGCATCGGCATCGTCTCCGTCGTGTTCCTCATCGCGTTCGAGGCGACGGCGGTCGGCACGGCCATGCCGGTGGCCGCCCGTGAGCTGAACGGCATCCCCCTGTACGCGTTCGCCTTCTCCGCGTACTTCACCACCAGCCTCTTCGCCATGGTGCTCTCCGGCCAGTGGGCCGACCGGCGTGGCCCCCTCCAGCCGCTCGCCACCGGGATCACCGCCTTCGGCGCCGGCCTGCTGCTCTCCGGAGCGGCCTCCAGCATGTGGGTCTTCGTCGCGGGCCGGGCGGTCCAGGGGCTCGGCGGCGGGCTGGTGATCGTCGCGCTGTACGTGGTCATCGGGCGCGCCTACCCCGAGCGCATCCGCCCCGCGATCCTGGCGGCGTTCGCGGCGAGCTGGGTCATCCCCTCCGTCGTCGGGCCGCTCGCCGCCGGAACGGTGACCGAGCACCTGGGCTGGCGGTGGGTCTTCGTGGGCATCCCGGTCCTCATCGTCGTCCCGCTGGCACTGGCCCTCCCGGCGATCCGGCGCATGGCCTCCGGGCCCGCCGACCCGGCCGCCGCCTCCGAGCCCTACGACCGCCGCCGCATCCGGCTCGCCCTCGGGATCTCGGCGGGGGCGGGGCTGCTCCAGTACGCCGGGCAGGAGCTGAACTGGTTCGCCCTCCTGCCGGCCGCGCTCGGCGTCGCCCTGCTGGTGCCGGCCGTCCGCGGACTGCTGCCCGTGGGGACCGTGCGGGCGGCGCGCGGGCTGCCCGCGGTGATCCTGCTGCGCGGGGTCTCCGCCGGGTCGTTCATCGCCGCCGAGTCCTTCGTACCGCTGATGCTCGTCACCCAGCGCGGGCTCTCCCCGACGATGGCCGGGCTTTCGCTGGCCGCGGGCGGGGCGACCTGGGCGCTCGGTTCGTACGTGCAGTCCCGGCCGCGGATGGAGCCGCACCGCCAGCGGCTCATGGTCGCCGGCATGGTGCTGGTCGCCGCCTCGATCGCGGCCGCGCCCTCCGTGCTGATCGCGGCCGTGCCCGTCTGGATCGTCGCCGTCGCCTGGGGCTTCGGCTGCCTCGGCATGGGCATGGTGATCGCCTCCACCAGCGTGCTGCTGCTGAAGCTGTCGGCCCCCGAGGAGGCGGGCTCGAACTCCGCCGCCCTCCAGATCTCCGACGGGCTCTCCAACGTGCTGCTCCTGGCCGCGGGCGGCGCCGCCTTCGCCGCGCTCGGGGGAGGCGCGGTGGGCGCGGTCGCGCACGGGGCGGCGGGGGCCGGAGCCGCGGGCTCGCATCCGGGCGCCTTCGCCGCCGTGTTCCTGCCGATGGCGGGCGTGGCCCTCGCGGGAGCCTGGGTGGCCACACGCGTACGGGAGTGACGGCCGCCGCCGCCCCGGCGGGTCCGCGGGTCCAGGGCGTCGGGCCGTACGGGCACGCCGGGCAAGCCGCCCCGGACCGCACTGCTCCGGACCGCGGTCCAGGGCGCCGAGCCGTACGGGCCGACGTGCATCGCCGCTCCGGACCGCACTGCTCCGGACCGCGGGTCCAGGGGCCGAGCCGTACGGGCCGCCATGCATCACCATTCCGGACCGCGGCGCCCCGGACCCGTAGCGCCCCGGACCCGTAGCCCCTGGTGACGCGCCCGTACGGCCCCCGTGCACCACCGCTCCGGGGCGCGCCGGCACGGTGGCGCGTGCCGGTGCGGCTCGCGTGGCGCGTGACTGTGAGTACGGTCTCGTCGGAGGGTACGGCGGCTCGTCCGTACGGGTTCTCCGGCGGGCCCCCGGTAGGGTGGCCCGGTTGTCGTATCGCGGGCCGCGTCGCACGGGCCCGGTCCGGTGCGGACAGCGCCCCACGTACCCGAGAGCCCCGAACCGGAGACCGTGACTACTACCACCGCCTCCCACCACCTCTCACCCGCCTTTCCCGGCCGCGCCCCCTGGGGCACCGCCGGGAAGCTGCGCGCCTGGCAGCAGGGGGCCATGGAGAGGTACATCCAGGAGCAGCCGCGCGACTTCCTCGCCGTGGCGACGCCGGGCGCCGGCAAGACCACGTTCGCGCTGACGCTCGCCTCGTGGCTGCTGCACCACCACGTCGTCCAGCAGATCACCGTCGTCGCTCCGACCGAGCACCTCAAGAAGCAGTGGGCGGAGGCGGCGGCCCGCATAGGCATCAAGCTGGACCCCGACTACAGCGCCGGTCCGCTGAGCAAGGAGTACCACGGGGTCGCCGTCACCTACGCGGGCGTCGGCGTCCGCCCGATGCTGCACCGCAACCGCTGCGAGCAGCGCAAGACGCTCGTGATCCTGGACGAGATCCACCACGCCGGCGACTCCAAGTCCTGGGGCGAGGCGTGCCAGGAGGCGTTCGACCCGGCGACCCGGCGGCTCGCGCTGACCGGCACGCCGTTCCGGTCGGACACCAACCCGATCCCCTTCGTCGCGTACGAGGAGGGGGCCGACGGCATCCGCCGGTCCTCGGCCGACTACACCTACGGGTACGGGAACGCGCTGGCCGACGGCGTCGTGCGCCCCGTGATCTTCCTCAGCTACAGCGGCAACATGCGCTGGCGCACCAAGGCGGGGGACGAGATCGCCGCCCGGCTCGGCGAGCCGATGACCAAGGACGCCATCGGGCAGGCCTGGCGTACGGCGCTGTCGCCCACCGGCGAGTGGATCCCCAACGTCCTCGCCGCCGCCGACAAGCGGCTCACCGAGGTCCGCAAGGGCATTCCGGACGCGGGCGGGCTGGTCATCGCGACCGACCAGGAGTCGGCCCGCGCGTACGCCAAGATCCTCAAGAAGGTCACCGGGGAGACGCCGACCGTCGTCCTCTCCGACGAGAAGGCCGCGTCGAAGAAGATCGACCAGTTCAGCGCGGACGAGTCGCGCTGGATGGTCGCCGTCCGCATGGTGTCCGAGGGCGTCGACGTGCCGCGCCTGGCCGTCGGGGTGTACGCGACGACCATCTCGACGCCCCTCTTCTTCGCCCAGGCCGTCGGGCGCTTCGTGCGCTCCCGGCGGCGCGGCGAGACCGCCTCCGTCTTCGTGCCGACCATCCCGATGCTCCTCGACTTCGCCAACGAGATGGAGGTCGAGCGGGACCACGTCCTCGACAAGCCGAAGAAGGGGAGCGACGAGGAGAACCCGTTCTCCGAGGAGGACAAGCTCCTCGCCGACGCGGAGAGGCTGGAGGACGAGGAGACCGAGGAGCAGCTCCCCTTCGAGGCGCTGGAGTCCGACGCGGTCTTCGACCGGGTGCTGTACGACGGCGCCGAGTTCGGTATGCAGGCCCACCCCGGCAGCGAGGAGGAGCAGGACTACCTGGGGATTCCGGGACTCCTCGAACCCGACCAGGTGCAGTTGCTCCTCCAGAAGCGGCAGAGCCGGCAGATCGCCCACAGCCGCCAGAAGCCGGCGGGGGAGGCCGACCTCCTGGAGAAGCCCGCCGACGCCCGGCCCGTGGTCACCCACAAGCAGCTCCTGAGTCTGCGCAAGCAGCTCAACACGATGGTCTCCGCCTACACCCACCAGAGCGGCAAACCGCACGGCGTCATCCACACCGAGCTGCGCCGGGTGTGCGGCGGCCCGCCGAGCGCCGAGGCGACCGCCGGGCAGATCCAGCAGCGCATCGCCAAGGTCCAGGAGTGGGCCACGCGCATGACGTGACGCCGGCCGGCGTGCCGGGGTGCGCCGTCGGCCCGTCGGCCCGTCGGCCCGGTCATGGTCCGTCGGCCCGTCTCATCAGTCTGTCTGTCTCGTCGGCCCGTCTGTCTCGTCGGCCCGTGCGGGAGGTCATCCTCCGCACGGGCCGACGACGGTTCCGCGGCCCCCTCCCGGAAAAATTCTTCCGGACGATCACTCACGTTCCGTTAACGTTGGTTCACCTCTGCGTGTACGCGACCGCCTCGGCGTCGTGACACGTTAACGCGCGTAGATGTTCGCTGAGCGAACGTCTCCGCGCTGACCGGCCCTTATGCCCCGGCCCCGGTCGGGCCGGTCGGACGGGGACCGGATTCTGGACGAGGACTTCCGCTGAGCGGAGCCGCTCGCTACTGTCCCCGCCATATGCACGCCCCGTGGCACCGCCGCCGCGGAGCGCAGCCGGTGCCTTGCCAGACCGGTGGCCTCTCCGTGCGTCGCCGCTGGGACCGGCGTCGCCACCCCCGGAGCGGGCCGCCGTCGCTCACCCGAAGAGGAGAGGGCGTCGTGACCGCGGAGACCTCCCAGACGCTCGACCGAGGACTGCGCGTCCTCAAACTGCTCGCCGACACCGATCACGGACTGACCGTCACCGAGCTGTCCAACAGGCTCGGCGTCAACCGGACCGTCGTCTACCGCCTGCTCGCCACCCTGGAGCAGCACGCCCTGGTCCGCCGCGACCTGGGCGGCCGCGCCCGCGTCGGCCTCGGGGTGCTGCGGCTCGGCCGACAGGTCCACCCGCTCGTCCGGGAGGCCGCGCTGCCCGCGCTGCGCTCGCTGGCCGAGGACATAGGGGCCACCGCCCACCTCACCCTCGTCGACGGCAGCGACGCCCTCGCGGTCGCCGTCGTCGAACCCACCTGGACCGATTACCACGTGGCCTACCGGGCCGGTTTCCGGCATCCGCTGGACCGGGGCGCGGCGGGCCGGGCCATCCTGTCCGCCCGGCAGGCCACGGACGCCGACCACCCCGGCTACACCCTCACCCACGGCGAACTGGAAGCCGGGGCGAGCGGGGCGGCCGCGCCCCTGGTCGGGGTCTCGGGCGTGGAGGGCAGCGTCGGCGTGGTCATGCTCGCCGACGCCGTGCCGGAACGGGTCGGGCCGCGCGTGCTCGACGCCGCCCGCGAAGTGGCCGACGCCCTGCGGTAGCCGCCCCGCCCCCGTCCGCCCGATCACGGGAGGGGGCGGGGGCGGGGTCGGCGTACGGAGAGCACCCGCGTACGCCGGGCGACGGGCGGGTTCCCGCTGGTGCGCGGTGGGGGCGGGGCGTACGCCTCGGACGTTCGCGTCGGGGCGCGCCGGTTAGATTGGGTGCGTGCTCACTCGCCTCTCGCGCCCCCGCGCGCTCGCGCTCTGCGCGCTGCCCCTCCTCGCCCTGTTCGGCACGGTGGCCCTCGCGCCGCTCCCGTTCACCCTGGCGCGGCCGGGGGACACCGTGGACGTGCTCGGCCGGGACGGCGGCCGACCGGTGATCACCATCACCGGCGCGGACACCCGGCCCACCGAGGGGCAGTTGCGGATGACGACGATCCTCGCCACCGGGCCGAAGACGGAGGTCCGCGTCGGCGAGGTGGTCGAAAGCTGGTTCCGCACGGACCGGGCCGTCATGCCTCGGGACTCCGTGTACCCGACCGGCGGCTCCGAGAAGGAGATCGAGCGGCACAACCTCGACGACATGAAGCAGTCGCAGAACGTCGCCGTCGACGCGGCCCTCGGCCACCTGGGCCGCGAGCAGGGGCGGATGCGCGTCGCGGTCGACCTCGGGCACGTCGGCGGACCGAGCGCCGGGCTCCTGCTCTCCCTCGGCATCATCGACAAGCTCGACGGCGACGGGTCCGGCGGCGATCTGACGGGCGGCCGCACCATCGCCGGTACGGGGACGATCAGCGCGGACGGCGCGGTGGGCGCGGTCGGCGGGGTCTCGATGAAGACCCAGGCGGCCCACCGCGACGGGGCGACCGTCTTCCTCGTCCCGAAGGCCGAGTGCGGCGAGGCCGAGGCCGAACGGCCCGACGGGCTCCGGATCGTGCCCGTCTCCACGCTGAAGGACGCGGTCAACTCGCTCCGGGCCCTGGACGCGGGCGGGAAGGTCCCGAGCTGCTGATCCCGGTCGGCGGCGGGGGCGGCGACCCCGCGGACGTCTTCCGCGCGGCCGGTGACCGTACGGGCGCCTCCCGCGCGGCCGGCGGCCGTACGGCGGACGCCGTGGCGTCCAGCGTCCCCGCCCCGCCCCGATCCGGTGCGGCGTCCCCGGCCGCCGGTGCGGCGCCCTCGGCTTCCGGCGCGCCGTCCATCGTCCGCCAGGACGGGAACACGAGGGGGCTGAGCGTGGCCGCCAGGTACACCCCGCCCATCGCCGGCAGCGCCCCCGTCGCGCCCGCGCCCTCCACCAGCAGCCCGGCCGCCAGGCCGCCGACGGGCATCGCGAACTCGCAACCGGCGGTCAGCACCCCCGAGACCCGGCTGCGCAGCCGGTCCGGTACGCGCTCGTAGAGGACCGTCGTCAGGATCGGGTTCAGCACGCCGCCCGCCACGCCGCCGAGCAGCATGGTCACCGCGAGCGGAAGCGTCGTCCCGGTCACCGCGGCGACCAGGAACCGGGGCGCGCCGCACAGCAGTACGCACACCGTGAACACCGCCCGCCGCGAGAAGCGGTGGCCCACCGCCCCGTACAGCAGGGCTCCCGTCAGGCCGCCCGCCCCGAACAGCGCGGTCAGCAGCCCGACCTGGGCCGCGCCGCCCAGCTCCGCGTCGGCGTGCACCGGGAGCAGGACCGCGTTCCAGCCCTGGTCGGCGCCGTTCATGAACATCACCATGACCACGACGGCGAGGAGCAGCCGGTCGCCCAGCACGTGGTCGTAGCCCTCCCGCAGGTCCGCGCGGTAGCGGCGCAGGGAGACCGGTTCCTCGGGCCGGCGGGGTTCGGCCGCGGGCACGCCCCGCACCCCGGCGGCGACGAGCACGGCGGAGAGCACGAACGTCGCCGCGTCCAGGAGCAGGACGCTCTCCGCGCCGAGCAGGGCGATGAGGACGCCGGCCAGGGCCGCGCCCACCATGCGGGCGCCGCGCGAGACGGCGTCGAAGAGGCCGGCCGCGCGGGGGAGCGTGGTGCCCGCGTGCCGGGCCAGGTCCGGCACGAGGACGTGGCGCGCGGTGTTGCCCGGCGTGTGGGCGAAGCCGTTGAGGGCCATCAGCGCGCACAGCATCCAGAAGTCGAGGGCGCCGGCGAGGTGCAGTAGGGGGACCGCGGCGACGGCCAGGGCGCACACGGCGTCGGAGGCGACGGCGACCCGGCGGCGGCCGATCCGGTCGATCACCGGCCCGCCGACCAGTGCGGCGACGACGATCGGCAGGGTGGCGCAGAACGCGACGACGCCGGCCCGGCCCGCGCTGCCGGTGGTCTCCAGGACGAACCAGGGGACGCCGATCAGCGTGAGCGATGTCCCGGCCGTGGACAGGGAGTCGGCCGTGAGCGTGGCGGCCAGCGGGGTGCGGCGCCCCATGGTCGTACCTCCCTCGATCGGTCGTTACGCGGTGCGGAAGGTGGCGGGAGCGGCCGGGAGCGTAACGGTCGACGTCCGGCTCCGGACGAGCCGGAGGCCGACCTCGACCAGGGTCCAGCCGACGCGGGCGCGCAAGTCGTCGGCCGGGGGTCGGAAGGCCCCCGCCTCGCGCTGGAGCCGGGTCGCGCGGTCGGCGTGCAGGAGGTGGTGGATGTCGGCGTGCATCAGTCGGATTCCCTTCGGTGCGGCGGAGTGCGGGCGAACGGTCACACGCGCGGGGGTGCGCGCGGGCGGTCCTCACGCGGCGGAGTGCGCGTGGGAGGTCTCACGCGGCGGGGTGCACGCGGGCGGCGCTCACGAGGCGGAGAGCGCTGGCGGTTCTCACAAGGCGGCCGTGAGCAGGCGGTTCTTATGGGGGTGGGTGTGGGCGGTCTGTTCTCTCGCGGCGGGGCGTGAGCAGGCGGCGCTCACGCGGCGGGATGCGCGGGCGGTCACGCGGCGGAGTGCGCGCGAGCGGTCACGCGGCGAGGTGCGGGCGAACGGTCACACGCGACGGAGTGCGCGCGGGCGGTTCTCACGCGGCGGGGCGCGCGCGGGCGGTTCTCACGCGGCGGGGCGCGGGAAGAGGTGCAGGTGGGTCTGGACGACCGCGGAGCCCTCGGTGTCCTCCGGGACGCGGCCCCGGTAGCTCTCCACGAGGTCGTGCACCTTCTCGTACAGCTCCTGCGTGAGCTGCGGGGTGAGGCGGATCTTGAAGTCGCTCATGTCCCAGTGCCGCTGCCACTCCTGGGGCCACTGGTCCATCGTGCCGAGCCAGGTGTTCAGCTCCTGGGCGTGGGTGGTGGCGACCTCGTGGAGGACGAAGCCCATGGCGCCGCGCACCTCGGGGTCGGCGTGGGTCAGGAAGTCGGCGGACTCGAAGATCGCGCCCTCGTGCAGGGCGCGCCACCACCGCTCCCGCCCCTTGCCCAACTCCGGTGCGTCCTCGACGAGTCCGGCGTCGGCCAGTCGGCGCAGGTGGTAGCTGGTGGCTCCGCTGGACTCGCCGAGCCGGTCGCCGAGCTTGGAGGCGGTGGCGGGGCCGAACTCGCGCAGCGTGTTCAGCAGCCGGATGCGCAGGGGGTGCGCGATGGCCCGCAGGGCGCGGGCGTCGACGCTGTGGAGGGTGCGGCCGGTGCCGTCGGAGCGGTCCGGGCGGGCGGCTTCGTCTTCTGCCATGCCTCGACAGTAGGGATGCAAAGAAACCTTTGCAAGGGGTTCTTTGCAACTCTTCCTTCGCGGCCGGCTCCCGGCGGAAGCCGGCCGCCTCACCCCTCCTTGATGAACCCCTCCGCCACCAGCCACTCCTTGGCGACCTCGTGCGGGTCCTCGCCGTCCACGTCCACCCTCGCGTTCAGCGTCCGCGCCACCTCGGTCGTCAACTTCCGGGCCAGCGGCGCCAGCAACTCCGCGATCTGGGGGTACTTCTCGAACGTCGCCCCGTGGATGACCGGGGAGGCGTTGTAGTTCGGGAAGAACCGCCGGTCGTCCTCCAGCACCTCCAGGTCCATCGCCTCGATGCGGCCGTCGGTGGTGAAGACCTCGCCCAGCAGGCAGGAGCGGGAGCCGGAGACCTGGGTGTAGATGATCCCGGCGTCCATCTTGCGGATGTTGGCGGCCGGGATACGCATCCCGTACCTCTTCTCCATGCCGGGCAGCCCGTCGTCGCGGGAGGCGAACTCGTTCTCCACGCAGACCGTCACCGCGTCCGGGTCCTTCTTCGCCAGGGCGGCCAGGTCCGAGAGGGTCTTGAGGTGGTAACGGGCGTTGTTCTCCTTGCTGACGGCCAGGGCGTACGTGTTGTCGAGCGGGGCGGGCGGCAGCCAGACCACCCCGTTGCCGCGGTCCTCGTCGCGGACCGCCTCGTACTGCTTGCGCGGGTCGGCGATGGGGTCCGCGTGGCCCAGGAACGTGATCCAGCCGGTGCCGGTGTAGTCCCACTGCGCGTCGGCGTCGCCGTTGATGATGGCCTCGCGCGCGCTGATCGAGCCCGGCAGGTTCGTCCGGTCCAGCACCTCGGCCCCGGCCGCCTTGAACACCAGGCCGGTCATCTGGCCCAGGACGATGTTCTCGCTGAAGTTCTTCGACGTCACGGTCAGCGTCGCGCCCTTGAGCGGCTCGCCCCGCCCGACCGAGCCCGGCGACACGTCGTCCACCATCGGCGAACCGCTCTTCAGCCCGCAGCCGGACAGCGCCAGCGCGAGCGACAGCGCGGCGCAGCCGGCGGCCAGGGCCCGGCGGCGGAGTCCGTGGGCCGTCCTCACCGCTCCTCCAACCCGCGCGGGGTGAGCGCCAGTTCGGCCAGCGAGGCGAGCCAGTCCACGAGCAGGGCCAGCACCACCGTCAGCACCGAGCCGATGACCAGCACCGGCATCCGCTGCGTCTGGATGCCCGAGGTGATCAGGTCGCCCAGCCCGCCGCCCCCGCCGAAGGTGGCCAGCGTCGCCGTGCCGACGTTCAGCACCAGCGCCGTGCGCACGCCCGCGAGGATCAGCGGCACCGCGAGCGGCAGCTCCACCTTGGCCAGGACGCCCCGGCCCGACATCCCCATCCCGCGCGCCGCCTCGATCATGGTCGGCTCGATCGTCCGCAGCCCGGCCACCGTGTTGGAGAGCACCGGCAGCACCGCGTAGATCACGATCCCGATGATCGCGGTGCGCGGGCCGATGCCCAGCCAGATCACCAGCAGGGCCAGCAGGCCGATCGCCGGGGTCGCCTGCCCGATGTTGGCCAGGGCGGTGAACGCGGGCGCGGCCCGGCGCAGCCGCCGCCGGGTCAGCGCGATGCCGAGCGGGACCGCGATGACCAGCACCCAGAACGTCGAGATCGCGGTCAGCTTGACGTGCTGCCACAGCCGCAACTGCACATTGCCGCCGGACAGCGAGTTCCGCGCGATCGAGTCCAGGTGGACGTTGGTGATCCACACGTAGGCGACCGCCAGCACGGCGGCCAGCACCGCCGGGAGGAGGACCAGCCGGCGCCAGGTGATCCGGCGCGCCGGTGCGGCCGGGGCGGGGGAGGGGGCCTCCTCCTCGTCGCGGAACGCGTCCTCCTCGGCGTCGTGTCCGCCGGGCGGCCGGTCGGGGGAGGGGCCCTTGGGAGGGGCCGGGTGGCTGGGACTCATGCTCCGCCGCCACCTCCCTCCCACTCCGGCCCGGCCTGCTGGGCGCGCAGCTCCTCCATCTCGTGCTCGTTCTCCAGGGCGGCCAGCCGGTCGGCCTCCAGCAGCTCCTGCACGTTGTCCATCAGCGTCTTCATGTCGACGACGCCGATGAACTCGCCCCGCCGCCCGGTGACCGCCACCCGCCCGCCGCTGTCGGTCAGGACCGCCTCCAGCGCGTCGTGCAGCGTGGCGTCCCGCGTCACCGTGTCGTGCACCAACTGCCCGGCCCGCGCCAGCGAGCCGCGGGCCCGCATCAGGTCGCCGCGCCGCAGCCACTTGTACGGGCGGTTCCGCCGGTCCAGCATCAGCAGCTCGTTGTGCGAGCCGCTGCGCAGCTTGTTGAAGATCGACTGGAGCGGGTCCTCGACCGTGACCGTCGGGAAGTCCGCGATGCCCACGTCCCGTACACGGGTGAGGTTGAGGCGCTTGAGGGCCGCGCCCGCGCCGACGAACCCGGAGACGAAGTCGTCGGCCGGATTGGTGAGGATGGCCTCGGGGGTGTCGAACTGCGCGATCCGCGACCGCTCCCGCAGCACCGCGATCCGGTCGCCCAGCTTGATCGCCTCGTCGAAGTCGTGGGTGACGAACACGATCGTCTTGTGCAGCTCGTGCTGGAGCCGGATCAGCTCGTCCTGGAGGTGGTCGCGGGTGATCGGGTCCACGGCCCCGAACGGCTCGTCCATCAGCAGCACCGGCGGGTCGGCGGCGAGGGCCCGCGCCACGCCCACCCGCTGCTGCTGGCCGCCGGAGAGCCGGCGCGGGTAGCGGTCGTGGAACTCGCGGGGGTCCAGGCCCACCAGGTCGAGCATCTCCTCCACCCGGTCCCTGATCCGGGAGGCGGACCAGCCGACCATCTTCGGGACCAGGGCGATGTTCTGCGCCACCGTCATGTGCGGGAAGAGGCCGGAGGACTGGATGGCGTAGCCGATCTTGCGGCGCAGCTTCACCGGGTCGATGTCGGTGACGTCCTCGTCGTCGATCCGGATGCGCCCCGAGGTCGGCTCGATCAGCCGGTTGATCATCTTCAGGGTGGTGGACTTCCCGCAGCCGGACGGGCCGACGAAGACCACCGTCTCGCCCGCCCTGATCTCCATCGAGACGTTCTCGACGGCCGGGGTCGGGTTGCCCGGATAGCGCTTGGTCAGGTTCTCCAACTGGATGGTGGCCCCGGAGGCGGGCGCCCCGGCGGCGCCCGCGCCCTCGGGGCCGGTGGTGGCGCCGCTTCCGGCACGGGTCTCAGGCACGGATCCCCCTCGGGATGGTCAGGCGCCCCAGCAGGACGTACGCGGCGTCGAAGAGCAGGGCGAGCAGCACGATGCCGAGCGTGCCCGCGAGGACCTGGTTGATGGCGTTGGCGCTGCCCAGCGAGGCGATGCCCCGGAAGATCTCGTTGCCGAGGCCGGGCCCGGAGGCGTACGCGGCGATGGCGGCGATGCCCATCAGCATCTGGGTCGAGACGCGGATGCCGGTCAGGATCGGCGGCCAGGCGAGCGGCAGCTCCACCCGGCAGAGCCGGGCGATCCGCGTCATCCCGATGCCGCGCGCCGCGTCGACCAGGGCCGGGTCCACGCCGCGCAGCCCCACGACGGCGTTGCGGACGATCGGCAGCAGCCCGTACAGGGTCAGGGTGATCACGGTCGGCGCGACCCCGAGGCCCACCAGCGGGATCAGCAGGCCGATCGCGGCGAGCGAGGGGATGGTGAGGACCGTGGCGGTGGAGGTGACGGCGAGCGAGCCGCCCCAGCCGCTGCGGTAGCTGACCACACCGATCAGCACGCCCAGCACGGTGGCGACGACCATGCACTGGAAGACCGCGCTGAGGTGCTGGAGCGCGTCCGTCAGGAGCTGCTGGTGGCGGGTGTTCAGGTACTCCCAGAAGCTCACACGGCACTCCCTCGCTCAGTGGGCGTCCCGAGCCGCCTGTTCCACCAGCGGGATGATCCGCAGCGGAACCGGGTTCTCCATGACGATCGCCGTGGAGGCCCGGACGATGCCATCAAAACCGACGACCCGGTCGATCACCCGCTGGAGATCGGCGTTGGAGCGGGCGACCAGCCGGCACAGCATGTCGCCGTGCCCGGTGGTGGTGTGCAGCTCCAGGACCTCCGGCACGCCCCCCAAGTGCTCGCGTACGTCGGCCCCTTGGCCCTGTTTGATCTCCAGCGTGGCGAACGCGGTGACGGGGTACCCGAGCGCCGCCGGATCGACGTCGGGGCCGAACCCCCGGATGACGCCATTCGACTGAAGGCGGTCCAGCCGCGCCTGCACCGTCCCGCGCGCCACCCCGAGCCGCCGGGAGGCCTCCAGGACGCCGATGCGCGGTTCACGGGCGAGCAGCACGATGAGCCGCCCGTCCAGATGATCGATCGCCATGGTTGCGCCTCCCTGATCACCCTGTACAGATAGCCCGGCCATCATGGCGTCCGGCTGTGCAGGTTGCCCAGGGGATGCGCGAACTATTGCGCACCTTGCGATGGAGGGAGAGCCTTCGAACATGACTGAGACTCTGCACACCACCCCTGAGACTGCCCGGCAGGCCGACCCCTTCCCGGTCAAGGGAATGGACGCGGTCGTCTTCGCCGTGGGCAACGCCAAGCAGGCCGCGCACTTCTACTCGACCGCCTTCGGCATGAGACTGGTCGCCTACTCCGGACCGGAGACGGGCAGCCGCGAGACCGCGAGCTACGTCCTGACCAACGGGGCCGCCCGCTTCGTCCTCACCTCCGTGATCAAGCCGTCCACGGAGTGGGGCGCGTTCCTCGCGGACCACGTCGCCGAGCACGGCGACGGGGTCATCGACCTCGCCATCGAGGTCCCGGACGCCCGAGCGGCGTACGCGTACGCCGTCGAGCACGGCGCCCGCGGCATCACCGCGCCGTACGAGGTCGCGGACGAGCACGGCACGGTCGTCCTCGCCGCCATCGCCACGTACGGCAGGACCCGCCACACGCTGGTGGAGCGCTCCGGCTACGACGGCCCCTACCTCCCCGGCTTCGCCGCCGCCGCGCCGCTGGTCGAGCCGCCCGCCAAGCGCACCTTCCAGGCCATCGACCACTGCGTGGGCAACGTCGAGCTGGGCCGGATGGACGAGTGGGTCGGCTTCTACAACAAGGTCATGGGCTTCACCAACATGAAGGAGTTCGTGGGCGACGACATCGCCACCGAGTACTCCGCCCTCATGTCGAAGGTCGTCGCGGACGGCACGCTCAAGGTGAAGTTCCCGATCAACGAGCCGGCGATCGCGAAGAAGAAGTCGCAGATCGACGAGTACCTGGAGTTCTACGGCGGCGCGGGCGTCCAGCACATCGCGCTCGCCACGAACGACATCGTCGCCTCGGTCCGCGCGATGCGCGCCGCCGGAGTCCAGTTCCTGGACACCCCCGACTCGTACTACGACACCCTCGGCGAGTGGGCCGGCGAGACCCGCGTGCCGGTGGAGACCCTGCGCGAGCTGAAGATCCTCGTCGACCGCGACGAGGACGGCTACCTGCTCCAGATCTTCACCAAGCCGGTCCAGGACCGGCCGACCGTCTTCTTCGAGATGATCGAGCGGCACGGCTCCATGGGCTTCGGCAAGGGCAACTTCAAGGCCCTGTTCGAGGCGATCGAGCGCGAGCAGGAGAAGCGCGGCAACCTCTGATCCGCACGCCGGCGCACCACCGCGGCGCGGGGCAGCACCCCGAGCCGCGGCGGCGCGCGGAACCGTGCGGCCACGGTCCTACGGGGAGGGCGCCGGGGCCGTCCGCGAGGTCACGGACACCAGGGGCGCGGACTGCGCCCGCAAGCCCTCCGGACCGCCGGACGGCGGTTCGCCCAGCGCCTCCAGGGCCTCCTTCGCCAGCGGCGCGGCGAGCGGCGAGAAGGCCGGGTCGGTGCGCAGGGCCTGCGCCAGATGGCGGCGGGCCGGACCGTAGTCCCCCAGCTCCCGTTCGATCGCGCCCAGATGGTACGCGTACGAGGCGTTCCGCACGCCCGTGTCGGCGGCCCGCCGGGCGTACTCCAGGCCCTCGCGCGAGCGGCCCGCCCGGTGCAGCGCCCAGCCCAGCGCGTCCGCCACCGCCGCGCTGCGGCGCCCCGCCCGCCACTGCCCGCGCAGCAGCTCCACCGCCTCCTCCGGGTCGCCGTGGTCGCTCTCGCAGCGGGCCAGCGCCGGCGACTCGTCCACCCCCGCCTCCTTCGCCGAGGCCACCAGCTCGCGCACCTTCGCGTACTGGGCGTCCGCGTCGCCGTCCCGCCCGAGCGACGCGTACAGCTCGCCCAGTTCGAGGGCGTACTGCGGGCGCGGGGCCCGCGCGAGCGCGCTCCGGTACGCGGCCGCCGCCTCGTCGGTGCGCTCCAGCGCCGTCAGCGCGCGGGCCCGGCCCGCCAGCGCCTCGTACCGGCCGGGGTCGGTGCGCAGCGCCGCGTCGTACTGCGCCAGCGCCTCCTCCGGCTCCCCACGCTCGCGCGCCAGCTCGCCCAGCCGGTGCAGCGCCTCCGCCTTCTCGGCCGGGGCCGTCGCCCGGTCCGCGGCCTCCCGCGCGGTGGCCAGGGCGTCCTCGCGCCAGCCCCGGACCCGGTACAGCTCGGCGGTGCGGGCCAGCGCCGGGACGCCCGCGCGCAGCTCGCCGAACCTCTCCGCCGCCGCGCCCGCCGCCTCCAGGTCGCCCAGCCCGGCGTACGCGTCGACGAGGACCGGGTAGACGGCCCAGGCCCCCGGCCGCTGCTTCCGCACCGCCTCGCCCCACCGCTTCGCGGCGGGGAAGTCGTGCCGGGCGTTGGCCAGGGCCGCCAGGCCCAGCCACGCCGCCTCGTCGCCGCGCTTCCCGGCGCGCACCGCCAGCGAACGCCTCAGGGCGTCCTCGGCGCGCGCGTAGTACGCGAGGTCCGCCGAGCGCCGCGCCCACTCCACGTACGCCGTGCCCAGCGTCGCGAGGGCCGGGGCGTCGGCCGGGTGGGACTCCACCCACTTCTGCCGGTCGCCGATCAGCGCGGTGAGGTCCGGGAGCGCGGCGGGGGAGCCGGCGGTCACCGCCGCCGCGGCCCGCTCGACCGGGCTCGGCTCCTTCGGGGCCGCCGGCTCTCCGTCCCCCACCGCCACCAGCCCACCGGCCAGCAGGACCCCCGCGGCCGCCGCCCCGAACGCGGCCCGGCGCAGCGCCGACCGCGGGGCGGGGGGAGGCGGCGGCACGGCGGCCGCGCCCTCACCGGGCGTCGGGGGGAGGGGGTCGGGGGCCGGGTCGGGCGGTCGGCGGGGGTCCGGTTCCTGCTGCGGCATGACGTCCATGGTCATCACTCTGCGTCAGTCATACGAGCACACCGGGGTGGGCGATCGCTACCGCAGACGGGTTCACACCATTGGCCCCCGAGTGTCACGCTTGGATCATGAGCGATCTCCTCGAACGGCTGCGCGCGGGTCTGCCTCCCGAGGCCCTGATCACCGATCCGGACGTCACCGCGTCCTACGCCCACGACATGGCGGGCTTCTGTGCGGCGGGCGCCCCCGCCGTCGTCGTCCTGCCCCGCACGGTCGAGCACGTCCAGCACGTCATGCGCACCGCCACCGCGCTGCGCGTCCCCGTGGTCCCGCAGGGCGCGCGCACCGGCCTGTCCGGCGCGGCCAACGCCTCGGACGGCTGCATCGTGCTCTCCCTGCTGAAGATGGACCGCATCCTCGAGATCAGCCCGGTCGACCGGATCGCCGTCGTCGAGCCGGGCGTCGTCAACGCGGTGCTCTCCCGCGCAGTCGAGGAGCACGGGCTGCACTACCCGCCGGACCCCTCCAGTTGGGAGACGTGCACCATCGGCGGCAACATCGGCACCGCCTCCGGCGGCCTGTGCTGCGTGAAGTACGGGGTCACCGCCGAGTACGTGCTCGGCCTGGACGTCGTCCTCGCCGACGGGCGGCTGCTGACCACCGGCCGCCGTACCGCCAAGGGCGTCGCGGGCTACGACCTCACGCGCCTCTTCGTCGGCTCCGAGGGCAGCCTCGGGATCGTCGTCAAGGCCGTCCTCGCGCTGCGGCCGCGCCCGCCGCGGCAGCTCGCCCTCGCCGCCGAGTTCCCCTCGGCGGCCGCCGCCTGTGACGCCGTGTGCCGGATCATGGAAGACGGTCACACCCCGTCACTCCTCGAACTGATGGACCGGACGACCGTACGGGCCGTCAACGCGCTGACCTCCATGGGACTGCCCGAGTCCACCGAGGCGCTGCTGCTCTGCGCCTTCGACACCCCGGACCCCGCGGCCGACCTCGCCGCCGTCGGGGCGCTGTGCACCGGGGCCGGGGCCACCGAGGTGGTCCCGGCGGAGGACGCGGCCGAGACCGAACTCCTCCTCCAGGCCCGCCGGACGGCGCTCACCGCGATGGAGGCCCTCAAGCCCGCCACGATGATCGACGACGTCTGCGTACCGCGCTCGCGGCTCGGGGCGATGCTCGCGGGCACGGCCGCCATCGCGGAGGAGCACGACCTCCTCATCGGCGTCTGCGCCCACGCGGGCGACGGCAACACCCACCCCGTGGTCTGCTTCGACCCGGCCGACCCCGACGAGTCCCGCCGGGCCCGCGCCTCCTTCGACGCGATCATGGCGCTCGGGCTCGACCTGGGCGGGACCATCACCGGCGAGCACGGCGTCGGCGTCCTGAAGAAGGAATGGCTCGCCCGCGAACTGGGCGAGACCGGCGTCGAGCTGCAACGCGGCATCAAGGCCGCCTTCGACCCGCTCGGCCTCCTCAACCCCGGCAAGCTCTTCTGACGGGCCGGCCGGCCGCACTGCCGACGGGCCGACCGGATGAGCCGCCGAAACGGCTGATCTGCCGGCCGGTCGGCGGCTCATCCGGTCGATCCGCCGGCCGGGTGGCGGCTGTCCCGCTGATCTGCCGGCCTGCCGACCCGACGACGGGCCGGCCGCCGACCTGCTCCCGCCGACCGGACGGCCGCCGTCTCCGGGCCGGCGCGCCCCCGCGCCGCCGGCCCGAGCGACCGTGCCACCGGTCCCCACCCCTCATCCCCTATCCCTCGCCGTCCTGGGACGGCGACTCGTCCGAGGACCAGGGGTCGCCCAGCCACAGGTCGTCGGCCGGCAGCGGGGCCAGCAGCTCCGCCAGCGCCTCGTCGAGCCCCAGCCACGACCCCTCGGTCCCCGGCGGCACCACGCGCAGCGTCCGCTGCACCCACGCGGACACCGCGGCCGACTCCATCTCCAGCAGCGCGTCGCCCTCGGGGGAGGTGAGGGCCACGCAGATGACGCCGCGGTTCTCGACCCTGGTCGGCCAGATGCGCACGTCCCCGTGCCCGCAGGGCCGGAACACGCCCTCCACCAGCAACTCGCGGGCGAACGTCCAGTGCACGGGCGTCTCGGAGCCGACGTGGAACACGACGTGCACGGCGTAGGGGTCGTCGGTGCGATACGTCAGCCGGGCGGGCACGGGGATGGACCGCTCGGGGGACAGGACGAGCTTCAGCTCCAGCTCACGTTCCACGATGCTCATCATGAGAATGCACGACCTTCCGGTGCTCGTGGGCCGGTCCCGTGACCGCCCCGCACCAGGAGAGAGCGCCGTCCCCGCCGGCTATGACGCGACTTCGCGGAAAAATCTCGCGCGATCTCGAAAGTGGTCCCGAACGGGCGGACCGGCCCAGCGGCACGCGGCTGTCTGATAGATGTGGACCCTTGTATCGAGGCCGTCCGCCCGCCCCGCGCCGGACGGCCTGTGGCCTCGAAGAGATACGGGACCCGCTGATGAGCGCGCCAACCCCGGCACCCGGCGACGAAAGCCCCCGCGAGGGCTACTACCCCGACCCCTCCATCCCCGGTTACGTCCGGTACTGGAACGGCGTGTCCTGGGTCCCCGGTACGAGCCGACCGGCGCCGCAGCAGGTCCCCGCCCCGGAGGAGCGGCAGCAGGGCGCCCCGGTGGACGAGACCGGTCCCATCTTCTTCGACGAGGAGGAGGACGGGTCCCCGGAGGCCGGGGACCCCTCCTCGGTGTGGCAGGCGGACACCGCCCGGCAGACCGGCTTCGGCGGCGAACGGGACCACCGCGTCGTCTGGGGCGGCCCGGCGCAGGAGCCCGTGGAGCCGGTCGACGAAGTCGGACGGGCCGCACGGTCCGGGGAGCCCGGCGGGGCCGCCGACCCGCGCGGGCCGGCCGGCGGCGCGCTGCCCGCCCTGCGCGGCGCGGGGGACCGGGGTCCCGACGACGCCGGGGTGCACCCGCCGACCGAGGGCGCCGCCTCCATCCGCCCCGTGCGCCGGGGCGGCCGAGCGGAGTCCCCGCACGCGGCGGAGGCCGCGCCCGGCGACGGCGCGATGCCGGGCCGGGGGAGCGGCGCGGGCGACCGCCCGCCCGCCGCCGGGGCCCCGCAGCCGCACGCGGGCCCAGCGCCCGCCGCCGGGGCCCCGCAGCTCCCCTCCGTACCGCAGGCTCCACGGCTCCCCGCCGCACACGCCGCCCCGCCGGCGCACCCGGCTCCGCACGCGCACCCGGCCCCGCAAGCCCTTCCGGCTCCGCAGTTTCCCGGCGCGCAGGGGCACCCGGCCCCGCAGTTTCCCGGCGCGCACCCGGCTCCGTCGGCGCACCCCGCCCCGCAAGCCCTCCCGGCACCGCAGGCGCGGCAGCTCCCCGCAGGGCCCGCGGGGGCGCTGCCGCGCCAGCTCCAGGGGCCGGTCCGGGCGCCCGACCCGGAGCCCGCGCCCGCCCCGGCCGCCCTCGTTCCCGCGCCGCAGCCCGCGCCGCCCGTCCCTCCGGTGGCGGCGCGGCCGCCGTTGACGCCCGGCCCCGGCGGGGCGCCGGCCGCGTGGCCGCAGCAGGTCCATCCACTGGTCCCGCAGCCCGAGCCGCAGCAGCTCCAGCAGGCCCAGCCCGGCCCCCAGCCGCCGCAAGCGCTCCCTCCGCATCCGCAGCAGCCCCAGGCGCCTCACCACCCCCAGGCACTCCAGCGGCCCCAGGCGCCTCACCTGCCCCAGCAGCACCTGGTGCCTCAGCAGGCTCCGGGGGTCGGGGCCGACCAGCCCGTCACGCCCTGGAAGCCGCCGGTCGAGGACCCCTTCCAGCAGCTCGTCCGGGACCAGGCCGCGGTCCGGCCCGCCGGGCTCGGCAGGCGCCTCGGCGCGCGGCTGGTCGACAACCTCGTGCTGGGCGCGGTCGTGGGGGCGGTGGCCGTCCCGCTGACCGTCCGGGCGCTGGACCACATCGACCGCAAGATCGCCGCGGCGAAGCAGACGGGGGAGACGGTCACGGTCTGGCTGCTGGACTCCACCACCGGGACGCTGCTGGGCGCCGTGCTGGGCGCGTTCCTCCTCCTCGGCTTCCTGCTGGAGGCGCTGCCCACCGCCAAGTGGGGCCGGACGCTGGGCAAGAAGCTCTTCCGGCTCGACGTACGGGACATCGAGTCCCACGAGACGCCCTCGCTGGGGGCGGCCCTGCGCCGCTGGCTCGTCTACAGCGTCCTGGGCGTCCTCGTCATCGGCGTGGCCAACGTGCTCTGGTGCCTGGTCGACCGCCCCTGGCGGCAGTGCTGGCACGACAAGGCCGCCCGCACCTTCGTCGCGGGCTGACCGGCGGACCCGTCGGCGGGTCAGCCGCGCCGCCGGTCGGCGGGCCCGACCGGGTCCACCGAGCCAGCCGGGTCCACCGGGGCGCGAGCCGGTCGGGGCCGCCGGGTCCACCGGGCCAGCCGGGTCCACCGGGCCAGTCGGGGTCGTGGGATCAGCCGGGTCCACCGAGCCAGCCGGGTCCACCGGGGCGCGAGCCGGTCGGGTCCACCGGGGCGCGAGCCGGTCGGGTCCACCGGGGCGCGAGCCAGCCGGGTCCACCGGGGCGCGAGCCAGCCGGGTCCACTGGGGCGCGAGCCGGTCGGGGCCGCCGGAGCCGCCGGGCCAGCGGGGTCCACCGGGTCCGCCGGGCCACCGAGCCGGCCCGGCCATCCGGGCCCGCCGGGCGGGCGGGGGCGGACCGGCATAGACTCGTATGCCGCTCCGCGTCCCCCGAACGCACCTGAGCCGTTGCGGGCCCTCGCGGGCCGGGGTGCACTGCCCCCATGAGCAACGACCAGCCGACGCCCGGCCAGCCGCCCGAGGACGACGATCCGTTCCTCAAGAAGCCGCAGGAGCCCCCGCCGCCGTCCGCGGGTCAGCCGTACGGCAGCGCGCCGCCGCCCCCGCCCCCGCCGCCCCCGTACAACGACCCGTACGGCGGCGGCTTCGGCGTGCCCGACCCGCTGGCCGGGATGCCGCCGCTGGCGGAGCCGGGCAAGCGCATCCTGGCGCGACTCATCGACTTCCTCATCATCTCGATCCCGCTGTACCTGATCTCGCTGCCGTTCGGCGGGGCGGTCGACGTCGACGGGGACGGCGACGGGTTCGGCGACGCCGTCAGCGACTCCTACACCGGGCAGCAGTTCGTGTGGACGCTCATCGGCCTGGTGATCTACGTCGCGTACGACACGTACTTCACGCACAAGGACGGCCGCACGCCGGGCAAGCGGCTGCTCAAGCTGCGCGTGGCGATGCTCAACGACGGGCGGGTGCCCGACACCCGTGCGGCGCTGACGCGGGCCGTCGTGCTGTGGGCCCCGGCGCTGCTGTGCTGCCCGTGCCTGTGGTGGCTGATCAACATCGTGCTGATGTTCACGGACAAGCCCTACCGCCAGGCCCTCCAGGACAAGGCGGGCAAGACGGTCGTGGTCGCCGCCCGCTAGCCCCGGCGCCGCGGCTCGACGGGGCGTCAGGGGTCAACGGCGCAGTGCGTGTTCGTCGGACCGCGCGGGCGGGCGGGCCGAGGGCGCCGCGTGTGCGCGGGGCGGGGCGGCCGGTTCGGCCGCGCCCTGCCCCGCCCCGCGGCGGCGGGGCAGGGCGGCGGCCACCAGCAGGCCGAGCGCCAGCGCGGCGGCCCCGACGGCGGACACGCCCGCGCCGGACTCCACGCGGAACAGGAGCAGCAGGGCGAGCGTCGTGACGACGACGGTGGCCGAACCGTAGGCGAACTGTGCGGCGGTCGGACGCGGCATGGCGTGTTCCGTCCTCGGGACGTCGGGCGGACCGGGGCCGGGCGACGGCGTCGCGGGCCCTACGACGGGTGATGCCCGACCCGTCCGACGGTAAGCGCGGACCCGCCCGCGGTGCCGGTGCACGGGGGGCGCACGGAGTCACACATCTCGTCCCGTGGACGTCTCCGCGCATCCGCCGCAGGCCGTGCCGTTGACGTCGAGCCATACCGTCCGCATACCGGAATTATGGTTCCACATAGTGCACTTGGCCTGTTCAAGTCAAGGTCTGTCTTTTCTTCCACGATTCCGATCGAATGTCGTCACTTGTGACGCGTTCACGCGCCCGGCCCTCTCCACACTCTCCGGCCGCCGCGCTGACGCCCAGGGGAGGACTGCATCACGTGAACAATCAGAGACGGGCGCTCCGCGCTGCCGCTGTTGTCGTGGCCATGGCCGCGACCGCCGCCACGGCGTCGACCTTCGCCACCGCTCAGGCCCACGAGGCCGCCTCGGGCTCCGGCGCCCCGGTCGTCGACCGCCACGACCCGGCCCCGCGCAAGGGCCACCAGGAGCACAACCTGGAAGGCCCCTTCAGCGAGGAGCAGGCCGCCCAGCGCGAGGCCGCGCTGGAGCTGGTGCTGGCCGGCGACAAGAAGGTGGCGAACCGGGACGGCTCCAAGGTCGTCAAGCTCGGCCACAAGAAGTACGTGGAGCTGGGCCGGGAGAAGACCGACAAGATCTTCACCATCCTGCTGGAGTTCGGCGACCAGGTCGACGGCACCACGATGTTCGACCCGGACGGCGACGGCCCCAAGCCGCCCGTCAAGAAGTACGGCGGCGCGCCGGGTCCGGCGCACAACCGGATCGCGCAGCCGGACCCGAAGAAGGACAACAGCACCGCCTGGAAGGCCGACTACAACCAGGAGCACTTCCAGGAGCTGTACTTCGGCGAGGGCAAGGGCGTCCACTCGCTCAAGACCTACTACGAGAAGACCTCCTCGGGCCGCTACTCGGTCGAGGGCACGGTCTCCGACTGGGTCAAGGTCCCCTACAACGAAGCCCGTTACGGCTCCAACTACTGCGGCCAGAGCAACTGCGCCAACGTGTGGGACGCCGTCCGCGACGGCGTGAACGCCTGGGTCGCCGACCAGCGGGCCAAGGGCCGCACGGACGCCCAGATCAAGACGGACCTGGCCGCGTACGACCAGTGGGACCGCTACGACTTCGACGGCGACGGCGAGTTCAACGAGCCCGACGGCTACATCGACCACTTCCAGTTGGTCCACGCGGGCGAGGACGAGTCGGCCGGCGGCGGCGCCGAGGGCGAGAACGCCATCTGGGCGCACCGCTGGTACGCGTACGGCACCAACGCGGGCGCGACCGGCCCGGCCGGCAACAAGGCCGGTGGCGCGCAGATCGGCGACACGGGCATCTGGGTCGGCGACTACACCGTCCAGCCCGAGAACGGCGGACTGGGCGTCTTCGCCCACGAGTACGCCCACGACCTCGGCCTGCCGGACCTGTACGACACCTCCGGCGGCGGCGAGAACTCGGTCGGCTTCTGGTCCCTGATGTCGGCGGGCTCCTGGCTCGGCACCGGCCAGGGCGAGATCGGCGACCTGCCGGGCGACATGACCTCGTGGGACAAGCTCAAGCTGGGCTGGCTCGACTACGAGACGGCCAAGGCGGGCAAGACCTCGCTGCACAAGCTGGGCGTCTCGGAGTACAACACCGAGAACCCGCAGGCGCTCCTGGTCGAGCTGCCCGAGAAGTCCGTCACCACCACCGTGGTCAAGCCCGCCGAGGGCGCGAAGCAGTGGTGGAGCGGCATGGGCGACGACCTGTCGAACACGCTGACCCGCTCGGTCGACCTCACCGGCGCGTCCAAGGCCGCGCTGGACCTCTCGGGCTGGTACGACATCGAGGCCGACTACGACTACCTCTACGCCGAGGTCTCGGACAACGGCGGCGCGAGCTGGACCGCGCTCGACGGCACCGCCGACGGCCGCGCCCTCCCGCGCGACGCCAGCGACAAGCCGGCCCTGACCGGCGTCTCCGGCGTCTACAGGAAGCTCTCCTTCCCGCTGGACGCCTACGCGGGCAAGAAGTTCGACCTCCGCTTCCGCTACCAGACGGACGGCGGCGCGGGCGGCAAGGGCTTCGCGGCCGACGCGATCACCCTCACCGCGGACGGCGCCCCGCTCTTCGCGGACGGGGCCGAGGGCGACGACAACGGCTGGCGCACCAAGGGCTTCACGCGGACCGGCGAGTCGTTCACCCAGGACTACCCGCAGTACTACATCGCGGAGAACCGCCAGTACGTCTCGTACGACAAGACCCTCGAGGTCGGCCCGTACAACTTCGGCTTCTCCGCCACCCGTCCCGACTGGGTCGAGCACTACGCGTACGAGAACGGGCTGCTGGTCTGGCTCTGGGACACCTCCCAGAAGGACAACAACACCTCCGTCCACCCCGGCCAGGGACTGATCCTGCCGATCGACGCGCACGCCGCGCCGCTGCGGTGGAAGGACGGCTCGCTGATGCGCAACAAGATCCAGCCGTTCGACGCCACGTTCAGTTGGTACCCGAACAAGGGCTTCACGCTGCACAACGCGGACGTCGCGCAGCGGATCAAGCCCACGCTCGGCGTCCCGGTCTTCGATGACCGCAAGGGCGCCTACTGGTACCCGGAGAACCCCACGGGCAGCGTCAAGGTTTCTGACACCAACACCCGCATCTCCATCGTCCACGAGCCCCGCAACGGCTCGACGATGTCCCTGCTGGTCGGCCCCTCGGGTCGCTGACCTAGTAAAACCGCAGGTCAGAGCATGATCGGCCGTCGCCCCCTAGCGGGCGGCGGCCGATCGTGTTTAGGTGCCTCTTGTCCACATCCTTATTGACACGAGGTCTCACGGGGGAGCGCGGAACATGGCAGGCGGCGGTTTCTGCAGGTTGCCGAACGGCACGGTGGTGGTGGCCCTCACCCTCACCCGGCCGGACGGCTGGGCGGGCCCTCCCGGCGGCCCGGTGGCGGAGCCCGGCGCCCCGGTGCGGGTGCTGGTGCACGCGGCGAACCGGGCGCGCGCCCTGACCCGGCTGCGCAACCTGGGCCTGCGGGCGGTCTACCTGCGCGGCAACGCCCAGCCGCCCACCCCGGACGAGGTCACGGCGGTGCTGCACCACCCGGACGGCCTGCTGTGGCGGGCGGCCCCGCAGTCCGGCCAGGAGCTGTGGCACCCGATCAGGGCCCTGCTCGGCCCGACCGGCCACGCGGGCCCGGCCCGCCCGGCCGCGTAACGCCCCGGCGGAGGGGCCTCGGGGCGCGCGGTGGCATCCCGCTCGGCCGGTCCGGCCGGCGCCGGCACTCCGTCCGCCGTGGAGGGCTCCGAGCCGGACAGCGGCCCGGTCAACCCCGGATAGCCGACTCCCTCGATCGGGTGGCGTTCTCCCGAAAAAGCGGTTTAGCACAAATCCGGGCTGTCAGGGTCACCCGTATGACTATCCGTCGCTGGGCCGCTGCCGCGGCCGCCATTCTTTCCGTCGCAGTCCTGACAGGGTCCGCCCAAGCGGCGCCCGCCGCCGCCCCCGTCCCCTCCGGGCCGGTCGTCATCACCAACGACGCCCACACCAACTACCTGGTCCCCGACGACACGGTCGGCAACGCCGGCACTTTCCTTCAGGTCTATTACCGGCAGGACCACCCCTTCCCGCGCACCTTCCAGTTCGAGCAGGTGAACGGTCGCCCCGGAATCTTCCACTGGAAGAGCGCCCGTACCGGGAACTGCGCCGACGCCAGGACCGGCGACGCGGGGGGCTCGGTGTACCTGGCCGCGTGCACGACGAACAAGTCCCAGTGGTGGATCCTCCGGTCCACCGACGAAAGCCCCGCACGGTGGGTTCTGTCGCCCTTCCTGAACGAGGACGTCGCCGTCACCGGCCTGTACGGGGACGACAACTACGCACCGCTGCGCGAACTCCCCCACTCCAACTCGGCGACCACGTCGCAGATGTGGCACTTCACCCAGCAGTAGCCGCACCGTCCTCCACAAGGGAAACGCTCTCTGCACACCGGCCGGGTGCCCTGTCGCACCCGGCCGGTCTCCTGGCGGTACGGGGCCGGGGTGTTTTCCCGCACTTGTCGCGTAGGCATTTTCGGATTCTGGGCGCTTTCCGCTGATGAGACGACCACGATGGGACGGCACGCGTCGCCCGGTCGGTGGCGACCGTCAGCAAGAGTGAGAACAACCACACGCGGAGGAGTGCCCATGAGTCAGAAAAAGGGCGGACATCCGGACCCGGCTGCGCAAAAAGAGCAGCCTGAAGCAATCCTTTCTGAACAGATGTTCGCCGCTCACACGAAGAAGCAGCTTCATCCCAAGGCGGCCAGGGCGGTGGCCGCGGTTCTGATCTGCGTCATGGAGGAGATCTTGAGCGGCGCTCATGACCTCCGGGTGGAGGCGGGCGCCGACGAGGCGGGTGGTAGGGAGATCCAGCCTCGCCAGGTGGATGAGGCGATCCGATCGGACGACGATTTGCGCCGCTTGCTGTCCGCTTGGCTGCTGGAGAGGACGCCGGCTGCCGGGACCGAACCGCAGCCGCGTCAGCCCGCGGCGAGCACTCCGGACGGCGCCCTTGAGGGCGCCGTCGACCGCATGATGAGCGTGATCAGCCCGGACGAATCCGTCACTCTCGGCGCGTCGGCCAGAAGTGTCCTCGCCGACCTGCTCGCCCTCCTCACGAAACAACTGGTGGAGGCCGCCGATGTGATCTCCACCAGGGTCAGCAGCAGTGTCATCCACACCGAGGACGTCCGCGCGGCTGCCGAGACGATGCTGACGGGCGACATACGTCGGCACGCGGAGCGGGAGATCCGCAGCGCGACCGCTTGACCGCAGCCGGGCCGACGCACGTGCCCGGCCCCGACCCAGGTCCGCCTGAGCGGCCCCGATCCAGCACGGTGATCAGCCCGGCTTTCCCTCGTGTCAGCGCTTCATGGGCGGCTTCGTCCGTTCTTCACGGCCGCAGGACGAAAAGCCGATCAATGATCTACTCCTCGTGACGGGGCGGAAGGGGGCCTCTCTCGTTGAGTGCCCCCAGGAGGGAAAGCGGTGGTGTCGGTGGGGCGGGGCGAGCGAGTCGCGGTACTGGGTGGTGGCGTGGCTGGGCTCACGGCCGCGATGGAGCTGGCGGAACGCGGCTTCGAGGTGACGGTGGTGGAGCCCGCCGGCTGGGGTGGCAAGGCCCGTAGCGCGTGGGTGGCGGGGACCGGCCGAGGCGGGCGGTCGGACCTGCCCAGTGAGCACGGGTTCCGGTTCTTCCCCGGGTTCTACCGGAGTCTGCCGGACACCCTGCGCCGTATCCCCGTCGCCGGCAGCACGGAAGGGGTTGCGGGCCGTCTGCGGGAGGCGACGCAGATGCTCTCCGCGCGCTCGGGCCGGGTGGGTGAGCGCGTCACGGATGTGTCCGCGGCAGCGAGTACCCGCACCCCGATGGAGTTCCTGCGTTCTGTCGGGTTGGAGACGGGCGGCAGGGGGCTCACGAGCGAGGAGCTGCTGTACTTCGCGAACCGGATGCTCGTCTACATGACGAGCAGTGACGAGCGGCGGCTGGGCCAGTGGGAGTCGACGTCGTGGTGGGACTTCACCGCGGCCGACGGCGCCTCCGAGGAGTACGTCAAGGCGTGTGTGGTGGGCGCGACCCGCACGGTGGTCGCGGCACGGGCCGAGGTGTGCAGTGCGCATACGGTCGGTGGTTTCCTGGAGGCCTTCAGCTACGGGTTCCTCGGCCGGGGCGGGGAAGCGCAGCCGGCGGACCGGGTGCTCAACGGCCCCACCAGCACCGCCTGGATCGACCCGTGGACCCGCCATCTGGCGTCCCTGGGGGTGCGGCTGGAACTCGGCTGGGCGGTCGAGCGGCTGGCCCTGAGCGGTCGCCGTGTCACCGGGGCCCGACTGCGCGGTCCGGCCGGCCGCCGGCGGGAGCTGGAAGCCGACTGGTACGTCTGCGCGCTGCCGGTCCATCGCGTCGGCGCGCTGCTGGACCGCGGGCTGGCGGAGGCCGATGCCGAACTCAAGAACGTGATGGGCCTGCACACGGACTGGATGGTCGGCATACAGTTCTATCTGACCCAGCCGGTGCCGGTCACCCACGGCCACGTCCTGTTCCCGGACTCGCCCTGGGCGCTCACCTCGATCAGCCAGGCCCAGTTCTGGGACTGCGACTTCCCGGCCACCTACGGCGACGGGACGGTCGCCGACTGCCTGTCGGTGGACATCTCCTCCTGGGACACTCCGGGCATCCTGTACGGCAGGCCGGCCCGCGAGTGCAGCCGGGCGGAGATCGCGGCCGAGGTCTGGGCGCAGTTGTGCGACGGGCTCAACGGAGCTGGTCGAACCCGCCTGCACGAGGGGTTGCTGCACTCCTGGGAGCTGGATCCGGCGGTGCGGAACCTGGACGAGCCGGGGCCGGCCGTCAACGACGAGCCGCTGCTGATCAACACCACCGGTTCCTGGGAGGCGCGCCCGCGGGCGGTGACGGCGGCGGCCAATCTGTTCATGGCCGGGGACTACGTGCGCTCCCCGGTGAACCTGGCGACGATGGAGGGCGCGAACCAGGCCGCCCGCATCGCCGTGAACGCCCTGTTGGAGGCTGCCGGCGGCACCCGGACTCCCGCGGCCGTGCTCGCTCTGCACGGACCCGGAGAACTGCGCAGGCTCAAGGAAGTGGACGCCGAGCTGTTCGAGCAGGGCCGCGCTCACATCATGGACGGGCCGCCTCCGTGGCAGGTCAGTGCGCGCGTGTGATCACGGTCGTGCACAGCGCTTCGAGGTCTGCGAGAGCCGAGGGCAGGGCTGTGAGGCGGTGCAGCCGGTCGCGCGCGGCCGTCGCGTGCCGGGCGGCGCGGTCGCTGGTCCAGCTCCGGCCGCCCGCTTCCTCGACCAGGCGGGCGAGGCCGGCCGTATCGCCTCCGGGCCGCGCGTAGAGGCGGGCGAGTTCGTCGCCGGCCGGGGTCGCGGACGTCAGCGCGGCGACCACGGGCACCGACATCTTGCGGTTCCTCAGGTCGTTGAAGACGGGCTTCCCGGTCACCGCCGGGTCGCCCCAGATGCCGAGCAGGTCGTCCACGAGCTGGAAGGCCATGCCGAGGTCGTGCCCGGCCTCCGCCCACCGGGCGCAGACGGCCGGGTCGGCGCCTCCGTAGAGGGCGCCCAGCCGGCAGGCGCAGGCGAAGAGCGAGGCGGTCTTGCCCGAGACCATCTCCAGGCACTCCTCCAGGCTCACCCGGGTCCGTCCTTCGAAGACCAGGTCCAGGCTCTCGCCGACCGCCAGTTGGATCAGTACGTCCACCAGGGCGGCCGACGCCTCGCGCGCCACCGGCCCGTCCGGCCCGTCGGCCTCCGACAGGACGTCGAACGCGGTCAGCATCATCGCGTCCGCGGACCGGGCGGCGGACGACGGGCCGAAGACCTGCCACGCGGCCGCCCGGTGGCGCCGCACCGTGTCACCGTCCAGCACGTCGTCGTGAAGAAGCGACAGGTTGTGCACCATCTCCACCGCCGCGGCCGCCGGCGCCGCCCGCCCTTCCACACCGCCGACCGCGCGCGCACACGCCAGAGTCAGGGCGGCACGCACGTACTTACCGCCCTGACGCACGCCCTCCCCCGACCAGCCGAACTGATAGGCGGCCACCTCACCGGCGGGCCCCTGCAGCGATCCCACCCACCGCCGCAACTGCCTCTCGCAGGCGTCGCCCGCGCTCCGCAGCACCTCGTCGACCGTGCCCACAGCCAAGCCCCCCCGTCGTCAGCGCCACACGCGCCCCTGCCGCCCCGGCCGTCGGCGGGCAGGATTCCTCCGAGGCTCCATGATGGCGGGCCCGGCCGTACACGACTTCGCCGGTACCTCGGCAGTGCGTCCGGGCGGGCACGGGAAGCGTCGGAAATACTGCCGCACATGAATGAACCCCGACCCGCCGGCACGTCCGGCAAGCGCGGACTGTCGCGACGGCTGGTCCCGATGACCGGCCGTGACCCGGACGAGCACGGACGGACCGCCTCACCGTTGGAGCTCCTGTTCGATCTGACGTTCGTGGTCGCCGTCGGTACGGCGGCGTTCCAGTTCGCGGAGATGGTGGCCACAGGGCATACCGGGCAGGCGGTCGTCGCGTTCGTCCTGGCGATGTTCGCGATCAGCGTCGCCTGGATCAGCTTCAGTTGGTTCGCCTCCGCCTTCGCCACCGACGACTGGCTCTACCGGGCCCTGACGATGCTGCAGATGATCGGCGTCGTCGTGTTCTCGCTCGGCCTGCCCGCGATGTTCCACTCCGTCGAGGAGGGCGGCCACCTCGAACTGCGCGCCATGGTCATCGGCTACGTCGTGATGCGGATCGCGATGGTGCTCCAGTGGTGGCGCGCCGCCCGCCAGTCCCCTCCGTTCCACGACGTCGGCATGGCCAACATCCGCTGGACGCTGATCGTCCAGGCGGGCTGGATCGTCGTGGCCTTCGTCCACATGCCGATCGCGGTCGTCTTCGTCGCGTTCGGCGTCCTGGGCGCCTTCGAACTCGTCCTGCCGGTGCTCACCCAGGGTTCCGCGGGCGGCACGCCCTGGCACCCGCACCACGTCGCCGAACGGTACGGACTCTTCGCGATCATCGTCCTCGGCGAGGGCGTCGTCGGTACGGTCGCCTCCTCCGGCGATCTCCTGGGCGGCGGGGACGGCACGCACTGGACCTGGAACGCCATCGCCGTGGTCATCGCCGGCGTGGGCCTGACCTTCGGTATGTGGTGGATGTACTTCCTGACGCCGTTCGGCGACATCCTGGTCCACCGGCGCAGGCGCGGATACCTCTTCGGCTACGGCCACATCCCGCTGTTCATCGGCGTCGCCGCAGCCGGCGCCGGGCTCCACGTCGCGGGCCTGTACATGGAGCACCACGCCAAGCTCTCCGGCACCGCCGTCGTCCTCGCCCTCGCGCTCCCGGTCGGCCTCTACATGCTGATGGTCTACCTCCTGCACACCCTGCTGCTGTCCACGGTCGACCGCTTCCACCTCCTCCTGGTCGCCCTCACCGTCGCCGTGCTGCTCACCGCGGTTCTCCTGGCCGCCGCCGGCGCGGACATCGCGGTATGCCTGCTGGTGGTCATGCTCGCGCCGTTCGTCACCGTGATCGGCTACGAGACGGTCGGACACCGCCATCAGCAGAGGGCGCTGCACGAACTCGGCGCGCGGTAGGCGGGGCGCCGCCTTCACCGGCCCGCGGGTGCGTTCTCGCGCTTCGGGTGACGGCTGATCCCGCGGTCACCGATCATGTCCGCCGGTACTCCAGGCACGCCCCGGGGCCCTTCCCTCGCCACTGGGGGGGGAGGGGGGGTTCTTGGGGTTTTCCGCAACCCCCACGGGGGGGGTGTCCCCAACGCCCACACGAGGGCGGGGGGGAG
>NZ_JBVJCD010000009.1:64414-127897 GCF_055588985.1 Streptomyces sp. NPDC041970 | reverse complement strand
CCGACTGGGTGGTGTTTTTGCTTCTGGCGAGGGCGGCTGGCTCGCACGGTCACAGGACCTTCCCCCCTGTACCCGACCCCCCCCCCGGCCCCTTCCAGTACCACTGGAAGGGGCCGGGGCGTGCCTGGAGTCTGCCCGAACTCGCCGAGGAGGGGTCATCACCGACGCCCAGCGGATGCCGGGCGGGAGGGGCGGCCGGTCCCTCGGGCGGCGGGGCCCTCACCGGCTCCGCACGTCCTAGCCGGCCACGACCGGGGCGCCGGTGAGGCGCACGCCCGCGCCGCGCAGCTCCGTCAGGGCGCTCTCCGTGGTCGCCCCGGAGACGCCCGCGGTCAGGTCCAGCAGCACGTTGGTGACGAAGCCCTCGCGGGCGGCGTCCAGCGCGGTGGCCCGGACGCAGTGGTCGGTCGCGATGCCGACCACGTCGACCTCGGTCACCGACCGGTCGCGCAGCCACTGGGTGAGGCCGGTCCCGTTCTCGTCGGCGCCCTCGAACCCGCTGTACGCGGCGGCGTGCGCCCCCTTGTCGAAGACGGCGTCGATCGCCCCCGAGGCGACGGCGGGCGCGAAGTTCGGATGGAAGCCCACGCCCTCGGTGCCGGCGACGCAGTGCGCCGGCCAGGAACGCGTGAAGTCCGGGTCGGCGGAGAAGTGGTCGCCCGGATCGACGTGGCAGTCGCGGGTGGCCACCACATGGCGGTAGCCGGGTTGCGCGTCGCCGATCAGGTCGGTGATGGCGGCGGCGACGTCGGCACCGCCCGCCACCGCGAGGCTGCCGCCCTCGCAGAAGTCGTTCTGCACGTCGACGACGATCAATGCGCGGTGCATGGCGGGTGTCCTTCGGTGGGGGAGGGGGCGGGGGTCGGCGGGGTCGGTGGGTGGCCGGGGTCCGAGCCTACGGGCTGACCCGTCCTCCCTGACAGGGCGGCGTACGGCGGCGGTTGCCGGTGCGGCACGCGGCGCGGGGGCGTCCGTACAGGGCAGGAGGCGGGGCGCCGCGCGCCCGCCGGGGCGGCGGACCGCCCGTGCGGACCGGGCGCCGGGCCCCGGCCCGTCCGGGGCCCCGGCGGTGGAACGGAACGGTCCGGTGGGCCGGGAGGCCCGCCGGACCGCCCGGCCTCACACGTACACGGTCGGGATCACCGGCTCGCCCCGCGAGAGCTGGATCGCCGACATCGGCAGCCCGGCCCGCGCCCGTACGTGCCGCTCGCGCGCCGCCTCCAGCGGCTCGCGGGCGACCACCTCGCCGCCCCGCACCAGCTCGACCGCCAACTGCCGGTCGGCCAGGTCCTCGGGGACCGGGCCGGTGCCGATCACCTCGGCCTCGGCGACCCCGTGCTCGTCCAGCCGCCGCGCCGCCCACTTGCGCCCGCCGACCGACGACTTCGCGCCGAGCGACTTCTTCGCCACCGGCCGCAGCGGCTCGGCCGGGTCCGCCGAACCGCCGCGGGCGACCAGCTTGTAGACCATCGAGCAGGTGGGGTGCCCGCTGCCGGTGACGAGCTGGGTGCCGACCCCGTACGCGTCCACCGGGGCGGCGGCCAGCGAGGCGATGGCGTACTCGTCCAGGTCCGAGGTCACCACGATCTTCGTGTCCGCGGCCCCCAGTTCGTCCAACTGCTGCCGCACCCGGTGCGCGACCAGCAGCAGGTCCCCCGAGTCGATCCGCACGGCGCCCAGCTCCGGCCCCGCGATCTCCACCGCCGCCCGGACCGCCTCGGTCACGTCGTAGGTGTCGACCAGCAGCGTGGTGCCCCGGCCGAGCGCGTCCACCTGCGCCCGGAACGCGTCGCGCTCGGTGTCGTGGAGCAGGGTGAAGGCGTGCGCGCTCGTGCCGACGGTGGGGATCGCGTAGCGGAAGCCCGCCGCCAGGTCGGAGGTGGCGTCGAAGCCGCCGACGTACGCCGCGCGGGCCGAGGCGACCGCGGCCAGCTCGTGGGTGCGGCGGGCGCCCATCTCGATGAGCCGGCGGCCCCCGGCGGCGGCCGACATCCGCGAGGCGGCGGCCGCGATGGCGGAGTCGTGGTTGAGGATGGAGAGGATCACCGTCTCCAGCAGCACGCACTCGGCGAAGGAGCCCTCGACCCGCAGGATCGGGGAGCCGGGGAAGTAGACCTCGCCCTCCGGGTAGCCCCAGATGTCACCGCTGAAGCGGTAGTCGGCCAGCCACTGGAGGGTCGGCTCGTCGACGATGTTCCGCTGGCGCAGGAAGGCGATCATCTCGTCGTCGACGTGGAAGTTCTCCACCGCGTCCAGCACCCGGCCGATGCCCGCGACGACCCCGTAGCGCCGCCCCTCGGGCAGCCTGCGGGTGAACGCCTCGAAGACCGAGTGGCGGTCGGCGGTGCCGGCCCGGAGGGCCGCCTGCACCATGGTCAGCTCGTACTGGTCGGTGAAGAGCGCGGTCGACGGAACGCCGACCCGTCGCCCGAGGTCCGCTGAGTTCATGGCTGGGATGCTACCCCCTATTCGTCAAAGTGACGAGATGTGGGGTCCGTTTGTGCGCCCGCCCCGCCCGAGTGGCAGCATGGGACAGGTGAGCGTTGCTACCCCCGTAGAGATCGAACGTCCTGACTCCGCCGAGGAGGCCTTCCAGGTCCCCGAGCCGGACGTGCCGTGGGTGACGCTCGTCCACAACGACCCGGTCAACCTCATGAGCTATGTGACCTATGTCTTCCAGGCCTACTTCGGCTACTCGAAGGACAAGGCCCGCAAGCTCATGCTCGACGTGCACCAGAAGGGCCGTGCCGTCGTCTCCAGCGGAAGCCGCGAGGAGATGGAGCGCGACGTCCAGGCCATGCACGGCTACGGGCTGTGGGCCACCCTCACCCAGGACCGCGACTGACCGCGCCCGCCCGCCCTCCCCGCCCCGTTCGACCCACCATCGGAGTACCCATGGCCGGCCATTTCGAGGCCACCCCCGGCGGCGGCGCGGCCGTCGCGCTCGACGAGGTCGAGATCGCCATCCTGCGCTCCCTCGCCGTGCAACTGCTGGAACTGATCGGTCCGGGCGACGAGCCCGCCGACGGCGGCGACCCGCTCGCCGCGCTCTTCGCCGAGGGGCCCAGCAAGCCGCCCTCGGACCCCGCGCTCGCCCGCCTCTTCCCCGACGCCTACGGGGACCCCGGCGCCCCCGCCGACGAGGGGAGGGCCGAGGAGGAGCTGCGGGCGCTGTCCGCCGAGTTCCGCCGGTTCACCGAGCGGGACCTGCGCTCCCGCAAGCGGGAGGACGCCCTCGGCGTCGTGCGCACGCTGGACGCCCTCTCGCCCGCGGGCGACGGCGGGGCCGTGCTCACCCTCACCGGCGACGAGTGCCGCGCCTGGCTCGGCTCCCTCAACGACCTGCGGCTGACCATCGGCACCCGGCTGGGGGTCTCCGACGAGGACGAGGGCGAGGAGGGCTCGCTCTACCGGCTCCCCGACGACGACCCGCGCAAGCCCATGGTGATGGCCTACCTCTGGCTCGGCGCGCTCCAGGAGACGCTGGTCGACGCGCTCATGCCCTGAAGGGTGCCCGGCGGATCCTGACCGGGTCCACGGCACCCGGCACGGCGCCTCGCGGTGTTGCCGAAACGCCCGAATCGCACCGCGACGGGGGCATTCCAGCGCCGTGCGACGCACCGCACCGGACACCGCGGCCCGTCCGGCCCCGATCCGCCGGACACCCCCTAGGCGTGTGCGCGGGCGGGTTCGCTCAACGGATGCTCAAATCCGAGTAACGATCTCGTCACCTGAATAGCCGCCTATGCGGTGAATAGAAACTGTTGTCCGCCTTTCCCTGTGGTGTGCGCCACAGAATGTCCCGCGGTGTTCCGTGGCACCCGTGATAAATCTGCACGACCGCCCGGGAACGCCACCCCTGTTCCCGGAGGCGCTTTGAGTCGGCCGAACGCCGACAGCACTCCATACATATCCGGGGGGATCAGGACCTGATCCGCAGCCGTGTACGGCGCGGATCGGCGTGGAGAAAGGCGCACCACCATGACATCGGCGCAGGTCGACGACGGACAGGTCGACAAGGGACGGCCCGGCGGCGACGCCGGAAGCGGCGGCGAGGGCTACCAGCGCGGGCTGGGGGCCCGCCAGATCCAGATGATCGCCATCGGCGGAGCGATCGGCACAGGACTCTTCCTCGGCGCGGGCAAGGCCATCGACCGGGCCGGCCCCAGCCTCATCCTGGCCTACGCCATCGCGGGCCTGGTCATCTTCTTCATCATGCGGGCGCTCGGCGAACTGCTCATGTACCGCCCGGTCTCCGGGTCCTTCTCGGAGTACGCGCGGGAATTCATCAGCCCCTTCTTCGGATTCGTGACCGGTTGGACGTACTGGCTGTTCTGGGTGGTCACCGGAATCACCGAAGTCACCGCGGCGGCCACGTACATGACGTACTGGTGGGACATTCCGCAGTGGCTGTCCGCCCTCGTCTTCACCATCATTCTGTACGGCGCCAACCTGATCTCCGTGAAGCTCTTCGGCGAGCTGGAGTTCTGGTTCTCCATGGTCAAGGTCACCGCGATCATCGGCATGATCCTGATCTGCGCGGGCGTCCTCACCGTCGGGTTCTCCGACGCCGGCGACTCCGCGACCGTCGCCAACCTCTGGAACGACGGCGGCTTCTTCCCCAACGGCATCACCGGCACGCTCATGACGCTCCAGATCGTCATGTTCGCCTTCCTCGCCGTCGAGCTGGTCGGCGTCACCGCCGGGGAGTCCAAGGACCCCGAGACCGTGCTGCCCAAGGCCATCAACACCGTGCCGTGGCGCATCGCCGTCTTCTACGTCGGCGCGCTGATCATGATCCTGTCGGTCGTGCCGTGGACCACCTTCAAGCCCGGCGTCTCCCCGTTCGTGAAGGCCTTCGAGGAGATGGGGTTCAGCATCGGCGCGGCCATCGTCAACTTCGTCGTCCTGACCGCGGCGCTCTCCTCCTGCAACTCCGGCATGTACTCCACCGGCCGGATGCTGCGCGACCTGGCCCTCAACGGCCAGGGACCCCGGTCCTTCACCAAACTGACGAAGAACGGCCTGCCGCTCGTCGGCACCACGTTCTCCGCCGCCCTGATGCTCGTCGGCGTGTGGATCAACTACCAGTGGCCCGGCGAGGCGTTCACCTACGTCGTCTCGTTCGCGACGATCTCCGGCATGTGGGCCTGGATCATGATCCTGATCAGCCAGATCCGCTACCGCCGCCTGGCCGACAGGGGCGTCCTGCCGCAGTCCTCGTTCCGGGCCCCCGGCGCCCCGTACACGAGCTGGTTCGCGCTCGTCTTCATCGCCGGGGTCATCGTCATGATGGCCATCGACGCGGACGCCAGGATCTCGCTCTACTGCGCGCCCCTGTGGGCCCTCCTCCTCGGCGGCTCCTACCGGGTGCTCAAGGCGCGCAACCCCGACAACACCGCCTTCGGCACGCGCTGACGGCCCCCCGCGAACCCGGCACGACCCTCCCCCGGACCGCCCCGCGCCGCCCCAACGGCCACCGGCGTCCACCATGCGGGCCCCCGCGTACCACCCACCGGTACGCGGGGGCCCGCCTGCATATCCTGGCGCCATGCTGACCATCACCCAGGCGCTCCACGACCGGATCGTCGCCCACTCCCGCGCGGACCACCCCGACGAGGCCTGCGGAGTCGTCGCGGGCCCGGCCGGAACGGGACGCCCCGAGCGCTTCATCCCGATGCTCAACGCCGCCCGCTCGCCCACGTTCTACGAGTTCGACTCGGCCGACCTCCTCAAGCTCTACCGCGAGATGGACGACCGCGACGAAGAGCCCGTGGTCATCTACCACTCGCACACCGCGACCGAGGCCTACCCCTCCCGCACCGACGTCGCGTACGCCAACGAGCCCGGCGCCCACTACGTGCTGGTCTCCACCGCCGACACGGACGGCTCGGGCCCCTTCCAGTTCCGCTCGTACCGCATCGTGGACGGCGAGATCACCGAGGAGGACGTCCGGGTCGTCGAGGCGTACTGACCCCCGGCCCCTTCCCGGTATCGGGCGCCGCGCCCGCGCCCGTCTGGCACACTGCACCCCAGACCCGATCAAGGCGGCAGGCGCCAGGAAGCCGGTGAGAGTCCGGCACGGTCCCGCCACTGTGACCGGACCCCCTCCCGCGGGACGACCGCGCCGGAGGGGGTCCGGGAGTCAGGAACTGGCCCGCCGCCTTTCCCGCACCGACCAGGGGACGCGGAAATCCCCCGGAGAGGCCACGCCATGTCCCGGCGCACCCGCGCGCTCATAGCCGCCGTGCTGCTCCCCCTCGCCCTCACCGCCTGCTCCACCCCGACCGGCGCCGCCGGCGGCGGGGACCGGGCGGAGGCGGCGGGCCGCGGCTTCCCGTACACCGTCGCCAACTGCGGCGTCACCACCACGTACCAGGCCCCGCCGAAGCGCGTCGTCACCATGAACCAGCACGTCACCGAGATCATGCTGGAGCTGGGGCTGGCCGCGTCCCTCGTCGGCACCGCCTACCTCGACGACGAGGTGCTGCCGAAGTACGCGAAGGACTACGCCTCCGTCCCCGTCCTCGCCGAGGAGTACCCCTCCTACGAGCAGGTCCTCGCCGCCGACCCCGACTTCGTCTACGGCGGCTACGCCAGCGCCTTCGCCGCCAACGAGGGCCGCGGCCGCGAAGCGCTCGCCGAGTCCGGCATCGACACCCGGCTCAACACCGAGAGCTGCGCCACCGGCGGCGACCCGATGGACGCCCTCTACGAGGAGGTCCGCGAGGTCGGGCGCACCTTCGGCGTCCCCGACCGCGCCGAGGCGTGGATCGAGCGGGCCGAGGCCGACAACGCCGCCACCGCCGAGAAGCTGGCCGGCCTCGACCCCGTCTCCGTCTTCGTCTACGACAGCGGCGACAAGACCGCGTTCACCGCGGGCGGCAAGGGCATCGGCAACGAGCTGATCGAGCGGGCCGGCGGCACGAACGTCTTCGCCGACCTCGACAAGCCCTTCGGCGACGCCTCCTGGGAGAACGTGGTCGCCCGCAAGCCCGAGGCCATCCTGATCTACGACTACGGCGCCACCACCGTCGCCCAGAAGAAGAAGCGCCTCCTGGACGACCCGGCCCTCGCCGACGTCCCCGCGATCCGGAACAAGCGCTTCGCGGTCCTCCCGCTCTCCGACGCGGTCCTCGGCGTCCGCGTCCCCGCCGCCGTCGGCAAGCTCGCCGCCCAACTCCACCCCGCGGCGGACCGGGCGGCCACCCCGTCGTGACCTGCCGCACCCCCGCACCGCGGCGGCTGCTGCGCTACACCCTGGTGCTCGGCGTCCTCGCCGCGCTCCTCGCCGCCGCCGTGCTCGCCGCCCTCGCCCTCGGCTCCGTACGCATCCCGCCCGGCCAGGTCCTCGACATCCTGACGGGCCGGGCCGGCGCGAGCCCCTTCCGCACGATCGTCCTGGACGTCCGGCTGCCCCGCGTCCTGCTCGGCATCGTCGTCGGCGCCGGGCTCGCCGTCGTCGGGGCCGTCCTCCAGGCCCTCGTCCGCAACCCGCTGGCCGACCCGTTCCTCCTCGGCGTCTCCTCCGGGGCCTCCGCCGGGGCGGTGGCGGTGATCGTCCTCGGCATCGGGGCCTCGCTCGCCACCACCGTCACGATCCCCGCCGCCGCCTTCGCCGGCGCGCTGCTCTCGCTGCTGCTCGTCTACGCCCTGGCGCGCGGCGACGGCGGCCTCACCACCAACCGGCTCGTCCTCGCCGGCGTCGCCGTCTCCTACATCCTGTCCGCCCTGACCAGCCTGGTCCTCGTCACCTCCGCCCGCGCCGACCACCTCCAGGAAGTCCTCTACTGGACCCTCGGCGGCCTCGGCTCGGCCCGCTGGGACATGCTCGCGCTGCCCGCCGCCGTCCTGGTCGCCGGCACGGCGGTCCTGCTGACCCTCGCCCGCCCGCTCGACCTGCTCCTCGTCGGGGAGGAGGGCGCGACCGTCCTCGGCCTGGACACCGCGCGCTTCCGGGCCGCCGTCTTCGTCCTCGCCTCCCTGATGACCGGCGCGCTCGTCGCGTACAGCGGGGCGATCGGCTTCGTCGGCCTGATGGTCCCGCACATGGCGCGGATGGCGGTCGGGGCCTCCCACCGCGCGCTCCTGCCCGTCGTCGCGCTCGGCGGCGCGGTCTTCCTGGTCGTCGCGGACCTGGCCGCCCGGACGGTCGCCGCCCCGCAGGACGTCCCGGTCGGCGTCCTCACCGCGCTGACCGGCGGCCCGTTCTTCCTCTGGATGCTCCGCCGCCGCTCCGAAGGAGCCCCCGCATGACCCCCACCGCCCGCCGGGGAGCCCGCCCGTGACCACCCTGCGCACCGAGCACCTCTCGTACGGGACCGGCGAGGGGCGCCACCTCGTCGACGCGGTCGACCTCACCGCCGCCGACGGCGAGACCGTCGGCCTCGTCGGCCCCAACGGCAGCGGCAAGACCACCCTCCTGCGCTGCGTCTACGGCGCCCTGCGCCCCACCCACGGCCGGGTCCTGCTCGACGGCGACGACCTCGCCGCGCTCCCGGTGAAGGCCCGCGCCCGCCGCATCGCCACCGTCCCGCAGGACGGCCACGCCGGGTTCGAGCTGACCGTGGGCCAGGTCGTCGCGATGGGCCGCGCCCCGCACAAGCGGTTCTGGGAGGCGGACACCGCCGCCGACGCCGACCTGGTCGCCGCGGCCCTGGAGCGGGTCGGCATCGCCGCGCTCGCCCCCCGCGCCTTCGCCTCCCTCTCCGGCGGCGAACGGCAGCGGGCCCTGGTCGCGCGCGCCCTCGTCCAGCAGCCCTCCCTGGTGGTCCTGGACGAGCCGACCAACCACCTGGACATCCGCTACCAACTGGAGATCCTGTCCCTCGTCCGCGGGCTGGGCGCCACCAACCTCCTCGCGCTGCACGACCTGAACCTCGCCGCGTACTACTGCGACCGCCTCTACGTCCTCCAGGGCGGACGGGTCGTCGCCTCCGGGGCCCCCGCGGACGTCCTCACCGCCGACCTGCTGCACGAGGTGTACGGCGTCGCCGCCGAGGTCAGCGCCCATCCGAAGACCGGCGCACCCACCGTCGTCTACCTCCCCGAGGGCCGCGCCCGCCCCCATGTGTCCGCATAGTGGTCGCTCGGCATCCGCGATGTGGGACGACACTCGGGTTTCCGGGCCGGGAATCGATACGATGCCCGCATGGTTCCCCCTGACGTGAGCGACACGACGCCGGGCACGCCGCTCGTCGCGCGGCTGCACGTCGACCTGTGCCGGCTCGCGAGCGCCATCTGTCCCGCCCGCGGCCTGCCCGCGCACCGCACGGCCTGAGCCGCGGTCCGCGCGCCCGTCCGCCCGCACCACCCCCGCGCGGGGGCGAGAACGCGCGCCCCACGCCACCTCCCCGCTTTCGACAGGAGCCCACGCCATGGCCATCGAGGTCCGCATCCCGACCATCCTCCGCACCTACACCGACGGCGCCAAGGCCGTCGAAGGCACCGGGGAGACCCTCGCCGACCTCTTCGCCGACCTGGAGAGCCGCCACACCGGCATCCGTGAGCGCATCGTCGACGGCGAGCAGTTGCGCCGCTTCGTCAACGTCTACCTCAACGACGAGGACGTCCGCTTCCTCGACGGCATCAGCACCAAGCTCAACGACGGCGACAACGTCACCATCCTCCCGGCCGTCGCCGGCGGAATGCGCTGATGCGGTACGACTCCCCGCTGGCGGCCGTGGGGAACACCCCCCTCGTCCGCCTGCCGCGGCTGTCGCCCTCCGAGGACGTCCGCATATGGGCCAAGCTGGAGGACCGCAACCCCACCGGCTCGATCAAGGACCGCCCCGCGCTCCACATGGTCGAACAGGCGGAGAAGGACGGCCGGCTGACGCCCGGTTGCACCATCCTGGAGCCCACCAGCGGCAACACCGGCATCTCGCTCGCCATGGCGGCCAAGCTCAAGGGCTACCGCATCGTGTGCGTCATGCCGGAGAACACCTCGCAGGAGCGGCGCGACCTGCTCGCCATGTGGGGGGCGGAGATCATCTCCTCCCCGGCGGCGGGCGGCTCCAACACCGCCGTCCGGGTCGCCAAGGAGCTGGCGGCCGAGCACCCCGACTGGGTGATGCTCTACCAGTACGGCAACCCGGACAACGCGGGCGCCCACTACGCCACCACCGGGCCGGAGATCCTCGCCGACCTCCCCTCCATCACGCACTTCGTCGCGGGCCTCGGCACCACCGGCACCCTCATGGGCGTCGGCCGCTACCTCCGCGAGCACCGCCCCGGCATCCACATCGTCGCCGCCGAGCCCCGCTACGACGACCTCGTCTACGGCCTGCGCAACCTCGACGAGGGGTTCGTCCCCGAGCTGTACGACGCCTCGGTCCTCACCACGCGCTACTCCGTCGGGTCCGCCGACGCGGTCACCCGCACCCGCGAACTCCTCCAGCGGGAGGGCATCTTCGCGGGCGTCTCCACCGGCGCGGCCCTCCACGCCGCCATCGGCACGGGCGCCAAGGCCGTCAAGGCGGGGGAGAGCGCCGACATCGTCTTCGTCGTCGCGGACGGCGGCTGGAAGTACCTGTCCACGGGCGTCTACACCGCTCCCACGACCGAGGCCGCGATCGAGACGCTGCAGGGCCAGCTCTGGGCCTGAGCCCCGAGCCCGGCGCACCGGCGGCCGAGGGGCGGGGCTGAGGGGCGCGGTCGAGCGGGGGCGCCGGACGGCCCCGCCCCTCAGCCCGCTCCCAGCCCCCGCACCCGCTCCCACACCTGCGGGTCCACGGTCCCGGCCCGCCGCCGGAACCCGCCCAGCGGCACCTCCCGCAGCTCGTCCGTCTCCAGGAAGCTCTGCCGCCCCCGCTGGTCGCCCACCGTGCCGGCGGGGAGCGCGATCACTCCGGGCCGCCCCTCGTGGAGCCTGCTGGTGATCTTGGCGACCAGCACGGTGCGCCGCCGGCCCCGCCCCCGTACCGAGAGCACCAGGCACGGCCGGTCCTTGGAGCCGGGCCCGTCCTCGTACGGCACGTCGGCCCACCACACCTCGCCGGCCCTCGGCGTGCGCCCGTCGCCGCGCCCGGCCGGGCCCGCGGGGCCGGATGGCCGCCCCGGCGGCCGGGTCCGTGCCGCCGGCCGCCGCGACCGGGGGCCCCGGTCCGACCGCCCGCGCCCGTCCACCACCGCGGCGACCAGCGCCAGCAGGACCACGGCGACCAGGGCCGCCCACCAGAACGTGTTCATCCCCCGACCGTACCGGGGCCCGGCGCGCTTCCATCGAACCGGTGACAGAGCAGGTGAGTTGCCCCACAACGGCAGGCGGCGGAGGAGCGGCCCGCAGGTGTGCGCCTTACGCTCGACGAACCGCAAAACGTTCCGGCAGTCATGCACGAACCCTCCCCGTCCCATGCCCCGGAGGTTCACGCTCCATGAAGCTCACCGTCGTCGGTTGCTCCGGCTCGTTCCCGTCCACGGGTTCGGCCTGCTCGAGCTACCTCGTAGAGGCCGACGGCTTCCGGCTGCTCCTCGACATGGGCAACGGCGCCCTCGGCGAGTTGCAGCGCCACGTCGGTCTCTACGACCTCGACGCGATCTTCCTCAGCCATCTGCACGCCGACCACTGCGTCGACATGTGCGCGTACTTCGTCGTGCGCTACTACCGCCATGACGGGGCCCGCCCCGTGCCGATCCCGGTCTACGGGCCCGAGGGCACCGAGCAGCGCCTGATCGCCGCCCACGGCGACACCCCCTCGGACCGGGCGATGAGCGAGGTGTTCGACTTCCACACGCTGACCTCCGGCTCCTGCGAGATCGGCCCCTTCGCGGTCCGTACGGAGAAGCTCCGCCACCCCGTCGACACCTTCGGCATCCGCATCGAGCACGGCGGCGCGAGCCTCGCCTACTCCGGGGACACGGGGGTCTGTTCGGCGCTGGAGGAGTTGGCGGAGGGCGTGGACCTGTTCCTGTGCGAGGCGTCGTTCGTCGACGGCAAGGAAGACATCCCGGACCTGCACCTCAACGGCCGCGAGGCCGGGGAGGCGGCCGCCCGCGCCGGGGCCCGCCGGCTCGTGCTCACCCACATCCCGCCGTGGACCGACGCCGAGCGCAACGCCGCCGACGCCCGCGCCGTCTATCCGGGCCCGGTGGAGCTGGCCGCGCCGGGCGCGGTGTACGAGGTCTGACGGCCGGACGCACGACGAAGCCCCCGTTTCCGCGAAGGACGTCCTTCGGGGAAACGGGGGCTTCGTCGTGCGGGTGCGGCGGGGCTACTTCGCCTCGGCCTTGAGCAGCTCGGCGAGCTCCTCGTCCGACTCCCGTCCCGGAGTCGGCAGGTTGAACTTGGTGATCGCGAAGCGGAAGACCACGTAGTAGACCGCCGCGAAGCAGAGGCCGACCAGGACCAGCAGCCAGGGCTTCGACGCGATGCCCAGGTTCAGCAGGAAGTCGACGAGGCCGGCCGAGAAGCCGAAGCCGTCCTTCATGCCGAGCGCCCAGGTCAGGGCCATCGACACACCGGTCAGCACCGCGTGGATCGCGTACAGCACCGGGGCGACGAACATGAACGTGAACTCGATCGGCTCGGTCACGCCGGTGACGAACGAGGTGAGCGCGAGGGAGAACATCATGCCGCCGACGACCTTGCGGCGCTCGGGGCGGGCGCAGTGGACGATCGCGAGGCAGGCCGCCGGGAGGGCGAACATCATGATCGGGAAGAAGCCCGTCATGAACTGGCCGGCCTCGGGGTCGCCGGCGAGGAAGCGGGCGATGTCGCCGTGGGCGCCGTTGTACTCGCCCGCCTGGAACCACGGGAAGGAGTTCAGCAGGTGGTGCATCCCGACCGGGATCAGCGCACGGTTGGCGACACCGAAGATGCCCGCGCCCACCGCGCCGGAACCGACCAGCCACTCACCGAAGTTGTGCAGGCCCGTGCCGAGGATGGGCCAGATCAGACCGAAGACGATGCCGATGAGCAGGCCCGCGAAGGCGGAGAGGATCGGCACCAGGCGGCGGCCGCTGAAGAAGCCGGCCCAGTCGGGCAGCTTCGTCCGGTAGAACTTCTGGTAGAGCAGGGCCACGACGATGCCCATCACGACACCGCCGAGGACGCCGGCGTTGACCGGGGCGTCGTTCATCACGATCTTGCCGTCGGCGACGCTGGCGACCTGGGGCAGGTTGCTGTCCGTGAAGGTGGCGAGCACCCGCTGGAAGACCAGGTAACCGGTGACGGCGGCCAGCGCGGTGGAGCCGTCCGACTTCTTGGCGAAGCCGATCGCGATGCCGACGGCGAACAGCAGCGCCATGTTGTCGAGGATCGCGTTGCCGCCCGCGGACATGTAGCCGGCGAGCTTGGTTATGAAGGTCGGGAACGACTCGCGGCCCAGCATGTCCCCGTTGCCGAGGCGGACCAGGAGCGCGGCGGCCGGCAGCACGGCGACCGGCAGCATGAGGCTGCGGCCGATGCGCTGCATGACGGCCATCACGCCGGCGCCCTTCTTCTTCTCGGCCGCGGGCGCGGTCTCAGCCGTGGTCATCAACATCCTCCATTGGGGCACGGTGCCGCCCAGGGTCATTGATGCGGGGAGGCGGCGGACTCGCCAGACGCGGCAGAGCGCCGTGGTCTGGACCACTCAGTGGTGTAGACCAGTTTTAGCACGGTGGGGGTTAGATAAGGAACCTTCAATTTCCCCATTGTTACAGTAGTGGACCTGGCACGTTCGGTGACAGGGGTAGGCCCCCGGACCGTGCGGTCCGAGGGCCTGGAGTGGGGGTGCGGGCGGGTCGGCGGACCCGGCGCGCTACTTGGTGAGGTCCTGCTCGATCTCCTTCTCGACCTCCTCCGGCTCCCGCCCCGGAGTCTTCAGGTCGAACTTGGTGATCGCGAAGCGGAAGACCGCGTAGTAGACCACCGCGAAGCCCGCGCCGATCGGGATGATCAGCCAGGGCTTGGTGTCCAGGTGCCAGTTGACGACGTAGTCGATCAGCCCCGCCGAGAAGCTGAACCCCGCGTGCACCCCCAGCAGCCAGGTGATGCCCATCGAGGCCCCGGTGAGCACCGCGTGCACCCCGTACAGCAGCGGCGCGACGAACATGAACGAGAACTCCAGCGGCTCGGTCACCCCCGTCACGAACGACGTCAGCGCCACCGAGACCATCAGGCCCGCCACCTCCTTGCGGCGTTCGGGCCGCGCGGTGTGGGTGATGGCCAGGGCCGCGGCGGGCAGCCCGAACATCATGATCGGGAAGAAGCCGGAGGTGAACTGGCCCGCCGACGGGTCCCCGGCGAAGAACCGTGAGATGTCGCCCTGCACCGCCGCGCCGTCCGCCCCGGTGAACTCGCCCGCCTGGAACCAGAAGAACGTGTTCAGGAACTGGTGCATCCCGATCGGGATCAGCAGCCGGTTGGCGAAGCCGAAGATCGCGGCCCCCCAGGAGCCGAGGTCGATCAACTGCTTGGAGAACCAGGTCAGCCCGTCGCCCACCGGCTGCCACAGCAGCCCGAACAGCACGCCGAGGACGACGCAGAGGAAGGCCATCAGGATCGGCACCAGGCGTCGTCCGTTGAAGAAGCCGAGCCAGTCCACCAGCTTGGTGCGGTGGTAGCGCTGCCAGACCACGGCGGTCAGCAGCCCGATGAGGATGCCGCCCAGCACGCCGGGGTTCTGCGGCTCGCCCGCGGGCAGTTCGTCGGTCACCGTGCCGTCCATGGGGAACGCCGCGAGGACGCCCCGGTAGACCAGGAAGCCCACCACGGCCGCCAGCGCGGTCGAGCCGTCCGCCTTCTTCGCGAAGCCGATGGCCACGCCGATGCAGAACAGCAGCGGCAGGCCGACCTCGCCGTCGAGGATCGCGGTGCCGCCGTTGAGGAGGACCGCGGAGGTCTTCTCCCAGAAGGCCCCGTGCAGGTAGGAGTCGAACAGGTTCCCCAGGCTGACCAGCAGGCCGGCCGCCGGGAGGACGGCCACCGGGAGCTGCAGACTGCGCCCGATCTTCTGGAGGCCTTGGATCGGGCCGTTCCACCATTTACGCTGCGAGGCCGCAGCGGTGTTCGCACTCATCGGCGTCCTCCCGGAACAGGTCGCGTTTGGCGGTCGTTGCAAACTGGTGTAGACCAGTCGCGTCACGCTTCGGAGCCCTCCCGAAGGCAGGGGGCCGGTGACCGTCATCCTTCGGGATTATCCGGTTACCCGCCTGCGAAGTTGGGCCAACCGTGCGTTACCGTGACGAAACGGAACCGCAGCGGGCGGCCGTCTGCGCGCGAAACCAGGGAGAAGGACATGGCCACCAAGGCTGAGAAGATCGTCGCCGGGCTCGGCGGCATCGACAACATCGACGAGATCGAAGGCTGCATCACCCGCCTCCGCACCGAGGTCCACGACCCCAGCAAGGTCGACGAGGCCGCCCTGAAGGCCGCCGGCGCCCACGGCGTCGTCAAGATGGGCACCGCGATCCAGGTCGTCATCGGCACCGACGCGGACCCCATCGCCGCCGACATCGAAGACATGATGTGACCGGCTGAACCCCGCCGGACCCCGCGGACCCGCTTTGAGGGCCCCGCACCCCGCAGGCCCCGCGCACCCCACCGGTGGGCGGGGCCTGCGGCATGTCCGGAGCCGGACGCGCCCACCGGACCGCCCGCCCCCGCGCCCGTACCGCACGGCTCCTCACCCGGACGGCCGCCCGCCGCACCCGAACGGAGCCGACCCCGCCAACGGATACAGTCGGGCCCATGTCTCGCATCGACGGCCGCACCCCCGAACAGCTCCGCCCCGTCACCATCGAACGCGGCTGGAGCAAGCACGCCGAAGGCTCCGTCCTCATCTCCTTCGGCGACACCCGCGTACTCTGCACCGCCTCCGTCACCGAAGGCGTCCCGCGCTGGCGCAAGGGCAGCGGCGAGGGCTGGGTCACCGCCGAGTACTCCATGCTCCCCCGCGCCACCAACACCCGCGGCGACCGCGAAGCCGTGCGCGGCAGGATCGGTGGGCGCACCCACGAGATCAGCCGTCTCATCGGCCGTTCCCTGCGCGCCGTCATCGACTACAAGGCGCTCGGCGAGAACACCGTCGTCCTGGACTGCGACGTCCTCCAGGCCGACGGCGGCACCCGCACCGCCGCCGTCACCGGCGCGTACGTCGCCCTCGCCGACGCCGTCGCCTGGGCGCAGGGCAGGAAGCTCGTCAAGGCCGGGCGCAAGCCGCTGACCGGCACCGTCGCCGCCGTCAGCGTCGGCATCGTCGACGGCGTCCCGCTCCTGGACCTCTGCTACGAGGAGGACGTGCGCGCCGAGACCGACATGAACGTCGTCTGCACCGGCGACGGCCGCTTCGTCGAGGTCCAGGGCACCGCCGAGGGCGCGCCCTTCGACCGCGCGGAACTCGGCGCGCTTCTCGACCTCGCCACGGCCGGGTGCGTGGACCTCGCCGCCCTCCAGACCGAGGCGCTCGCCCGTACGCGGGAGGCGTGAACCCCGCCTCCGCCGGGGTAGGGAGCAACCACGGACGCACCGCAGAGCGTCGTGAGGGATACGGGCGCACGGATCGAACCGTGCGCCCGTCCGCGCAACGACCCCAGGGGGACCGCACCATGGCCTCGCGCCGCCAACGTCTCGCACTCGCCACCGCCGCCGCCGTGCTCGCCGCCACCACCGCGGCGGGCTGCGCCGGACTCGACAAGGCCCTCGACTGCGTCCGCACCGCCGACGCCATCGCCACCAGCGTCGGCAAGCTCCAGGAAGCCGTCTCCGGCGCCTCCGAGGACGTCACCCGAGCCTCCGAGTCCCTGGACGAGATCGACCGGGAGCTGAAGAAGCTCGACGACACCACGGACAACGCCGACCTCGCCAAGGCCGTCGACGACCTCCAGACGGGCGTCAGCAACGTGCGCCGGTCCGTCGAGGGCGGCGACGCCACCCCCGACATCACCCCGGTGACCGACGCGGCCGCCGAGATCGGCAAGGTCTGCAGCCCCTGACCGGCACGGCGGGCCGCACCGCGGGGGCGTCGCCGGGCCCCCGCGGCGGCCCGGCGATAATCGGGCCATGAAGCGCCTGATCCTCGCCACCCGCAACGCGGGGAAAATCACCGAACTCCACGCCATCCTCGCCGACGCCGGGCTCGACCTCGAACTCGTCGGCGCGGACGCGTACCCCGAGATCCCCGACGTCAAGGAGACCGGCACCACCTTCGCCGAGAACGCGCTCCTCAAGGCCCGCGCCCTGGCCCGCGCCACCGGCCTGCCGGCCGTCGCCGACGACTCCGGCCTCTGCGTGGACGTCCTGGGCGGCGCGCCCGGCATCTTCTCGGCCCGCTGGTCCGGCGTCCACGGCGACGACACCGCCAACCTGAACCTGCTGCTGGCCCAGCTCGGCGACATCGCGGACGAGCACCGCGCCGCCCACTTCGCCTGCGCCGCCGCCCTCGCCCTGCCCGACGGCGCCGAGCGCGTCGTCGAGGGCCGCCTGCGGGGCGCGCTGCGCCGCGCCCCCGCCGGTGCGAACGGCTTCGGCTACGACCCGATCCTCCAGCCCGAGGGCGAGACGCGCACCTGCGCCGAGCTGACCCCGGCGGAGAAGAACGCGATCAGCCACCGGGGCCAGGCGTTCCGGGCGCTCGCGCCGGTGGTGCGGGAGCTGGTGGGGTAGGGGCCGCCCCGCGACAGCCGAAGGCCCGGCCCCCGTCCAGCGGGGCCGGGCCTTCCGTCTCGGTGCGCGAGGAGGGACTCGAACCCTCACGCCACTAGGACACTGGTACCTAAAACCAGCCTGTCTCACCAATTCCAGCACTCGCGCGTCCCCGGCAGTCTACAAGGGGAGGCGGCGTCGGTCCGGTGAGTTGTGCGGCGCCCGGCGCCCCGCGTCCTCCGGGTGACCGGGCAGCCGGGCGGGCTTCAGAACTTGGGGTCGGGCGACTGCGCCTGGACCAGCTCCGCCGCCTCCTCGTCGGTCTCGACCGACGGCGGCGAGCCGGCCAGCGGCTGCTGGGCGGTCTCCTTCATGCACGCCACCGCGATCACACCGACCAGCGCGGCCGCCATCGCGTAGTAGGCGGGCATCAGGTTGGAGCCGGTCCAACTGATCAGGGCCGTGATCACCAGCGGCGTCGTCCCGCCGAAGATCGAGGCGGAGAGGTTGTAGCCGACCGAGAGCGACCCGTAGCGCACGTTCGTCGGGAACAGGGCCGGGAGCGCCGCCGACATCGTGCCGAGCATACAGACGAGGGAGAGGCCGAGCATGAGCATCCCGGCGGTGATGGGCAGGACGCCGTCGATCCGGATGAGCAGGAACGAGGGCAGCGACAGGAACAGGAAGCCCAGCATCCCCGTCATCAGCAGCGGCTTGCGGCCGAAGCGGTCGGAGAGCTTGCCGACCTGGCTGATGATCAGCATCAGGAACACCATCACGGCCAGCAGGATCAGCAGCCCGTGGGTCTCGCTGTAGCCGAGCTCGTCGGAGAGGTACGTCGGCATGTACGACAGCAGCATGTAGTCGGTGATGTTGTACGCGCCGACGAGGCAGATGCAGAGGATCAGCGTCGGCCAGTGGAGCCGGAAGATCTTCGCCAGGTCGCCCTTGGCGGTGGACTCCACGCCGTCCGCCGCCTCGGAGGCGTGCGCGGTGCCGCCCTCCAGCTTCTGGAAGGCCGGGGTCTCGTCCAGGCGCAGCCGCAGGTAGAGGCCGACCAGGCCCAGCGGGCCCGCGACGAGGAACGGGATCCTCCACCCCCAGGACTCCATCTGCCCGGTGTCCAGGATCGCGTACAGGGCCGTCACCAGGCCCGCCGCGCCGACGTAGCCGGCCAGGGTGCCGAACTCCAGGAAGCTGCCGAAGAAGCCGCGCCGCTTGTCGGGGGCGTACTCGGCGATGAACGTCGAGGCGCCGCCGTACTCGCCGCCCGTCGAGAAGCCCTGGAGCATCCGGAACACGATCAGCAGGACGGGGGCCCAGACGCCGATCGTGGCGTGCGAGGGGATCAGGCCGATGGCGAACGTGCCCACGGCCATCAGGATCATCGTGAGCGCGAGGACCTTCTTGCGCCCGAGCCTGTCGCCCATCGGGCCGAAGAACATCCCGCCCAGCGGCCGTACGAGGAAGGCCACCGCGAAGGTCGCGAAGGAGGAGAGGAGCTGGGTCGTCTCGTTCCCGGACGGGAAGAAGACGTGCCCGATGGTGACGGCCAGGTAGGAGTAGATGCCGAAGTCGAACCACTCCATAGCGTTGCCCAGAGAGGCGGCCTTGACGGCCCGCTTGACCGCGGCGTCGTCCGTGACCGTGATGTCCGTCCGGCGCAGCCGCGGGTTCTGGCGCTTGCGGATGGCCCGGAAGAGCATGGGGTGGCGTTTGACCGCTTCGGGGTCGGCCGCCTGGTGGGGGTCGGAGGCCGCCATGGCCGGTTCCTTTCCTCGCAGGGTGTTCCAGGAAAGGCTTCTGCGCAGTCATGGCGGCCGCAAACCGACTCCATGGCCCGATGCGACGTCCCTCACACGGTCCTTATGCGGTCCGGAAGCGGGGGAGGGACGGGAGGGGGCCCGGCGGGCCGGGGGTCAGATGCCCAGGTCCCTGATGATCTTGGCGACATGCCCGGTCGCCTTCACGTTGTAGAACGCGTGCTCGACCTTGCCCTCCTCGTCGACGACGACCGTGGAGCGGATGACGCCCGTCACCACCTTGCCGTACAGCTTCTTCTCGCCGAACGCGCCGTACGCCGCCAGGGTCTCCTTGGCGGGGTCGCCCACCAGCGTCACCTTGAGGCTCTCGGCGTCGCGGAACTTCGCGAGCTTCTCCGGCTTGTCGGGCGATACGCCGATGACGTCGTACCCGGCCTCGGCGAGCAGGTCGAGGTTGTCCGTGAAATCGCAGGCCTGCTTAGTGCATCCGGGGGTAAGCGCCGCCGGGTAGAAGTAGACGATGACCTTGCGGCCCCTGTGGTCCGCGAGCGACACCTCTTTGCCGTCGGCGTCGGGAAGGGTGAAGGCGGGAGCGGTGTCGCCGGGCTTCAGTCGCTCGCTCATGGGTTCTCCTCGGGTGGCGCACGGGTCGGACGGGACCGAGCGTAATAGGGGTGCCGCCGGGTGCGCCGGGGGTTGAGCTGACAGACTGTCGATGAAGGTTTACGGACGACGACCACGGAGGCGGCGCAGTGTCGGATGCCAGGACCCCTGCGCAGATCGAGGCGGACATCATCAGCAGGCGCGAGAAGCTCGCTGTGGTGCTCGACGAGATCGGGGTGCGGGTACACCCGAAGACGATCATCGGGGACGCGAAGGCGAAGGCGGCCCAGACGGTGGACCGTACGGCAGGCCGTGCCTTCGTCGCGGTGAACCGTTCGGTCTCGGACGTGAAGGCGCGGTTCGTCGCGGAGGACGGCTCGCCGCGGCTGGAGCGGGTGATCCCCGCGGCGCTGCTCCTGGTCGGGGTGGTGGGGCTGCTCACCGTCTCCCGGCGCCGCAGCACATGAGGGACGCCCACCCGGAGGCGGGCCGTCCGGGGCGGGCCAGGTAGGTTGCGGGCGTGAGCGAGAACACCCACGACACCGCCGGCGCCCCCACCCGCGACGACAAGCTGCCCATCCGGATGCTCCACGACCGGGTGCTGGTGCGCAACGACGCCTCCGAGGGCGAGCGGCGTTCCGGCGGCGGCATCCTGATCCCGGCGACGGCCGCGGTGGGCCGCCGCCTCGCCTGGGCCGTGGTGGTCGCGGTCGGGCAGAACGTGCGGACGGTCGAGCCCGGCGACCGCGTGCTGTACGACCCCGAGGACCGCGCCGAGGTCGAGGTGCGGGGCGTGGCGTACGTCCTGATGCGGGAGCGGGACCTGCACGCGGTGGCGGCGGACCGGTTCGAGGGCTCGGTGGACTCGACCGGGCTCTACCTCTAGCCCCTCCCCCCCGCCCGTGGTCCCCGAGGGCCCGGTGACCGCTGTCACCGGGCCCCTTCCCCTGCTTTGCTACGGTGGGGCCACCCCGACGAGACGCGCCGTACCGGGTTGGCAAAGACGACGCATCCGCATCTGTCCGCGAGTCGTCGTCGGAGGTTCTGTCATGGCGTGGGTGCTGCTGGTCGTCGCCGGTCTGCTGGAAGTGGGCTGGTCGATCGGGATGAAGTACACCGAGGGGTTCACCCGGCTGTGGCCGAGCGTGTTCACCGGTCTCGGGATCGTGGCGAGCATGGTGCTGCTGTCGCACGCGGCGAAGACGCTGCCGATCGGCACGGCGTACGGCGTGTGGGTCGGCATCGGCGCGGCCGGCGCGGCGATCCTGGGCATGGTCGTGCTGAACGAGCCGGTGACCGCCGCCCGGATCTTCTTCGTCTGCCTGCTGCTGGTGGCCGTGGTCGGCCTGAAGGCGACCTCCGGTCACTGAGGGGCGGGGGAGGGGGCCGGCGAGCCGCCGGCGCCGTCCGCCCCGCCGCTCGTGCCGCCGTCCGCCCCGCCGCCCGAAACCTCTGCGCCCTCGCGGTCCGGCCGCCGGTCGCCGTCCGGGGAGGCGGTGCCGCCCGTGGAGCCGCCGTCCCGGTCGCTCGGGGGCGCCCCGGTACGGGTGGCGGCGGGCGCGGACGGGTCCGTGCGGCTGTCGGGGTCCTCGTCCACCGGCGGCTCCACCCCCTCCTCGGAGCCGGGCGCCGGGCGCAGGTCGAACTCCCGCACCGGTGAGGAGCGCAGCGCCGCCTCCGTGTAGGCGGCCCAGGTCTCGGCGGGGGCCCCGCCGCCGTTGACGCGGGGCAGCCCGAGGGCCCCGTACAGCGGGGTCTGCGCCCCGGTGTCGGGGTTCTGGCCCATCACGGCGATGACGGTCGCCAGGTCGGGGGTGTACCCGGCGAACCAGGCGGCCCGGTCCTCCTCGGCGGTGCCGGTCTTGCCCGCGGCGGGGCGGCCCGCCGCCTGGGCCGCCGTGGCGGTGCCGCCCTCGACGACGCCGCGCAGGACCGAGGTGGTGGTGTCGGCGGCCTCGCGGCTGACGGCCTGCACGGTCCTGCGGTCGGGCAGCTCGATCTCCGCGCCGTCCTTGGTGATCCTCTCGACGAGGACGTGCCGCCCGTGCCGGCCGTGGTCGGCGAGGGTGGCGTACGCCTCGGCCATGTCCAGGACGCTGGCGTTGGCGGGGCCGAGCGCGATGGAGGGCGACGCGGTGAGGTCGGGGGTGTCGGCGGGGATGCCGAGGGCGATCGCGGTCTGCCGGACCTTGGCGGGGCCGACGTCCTGGGCCATCTGGGCGTAGACGGCGTTGACGGACTTGTCGGTGGCCGTGCTCACGGTGATGGAGCCGTAGTCGACGTCGTCCTCGTTGGCGGGGGCGTACCCGGTGGAGCCCCGTGGGCCGACGACCGGGCGTTCGTTGGTCCCGTCGTAGACGGTGTCCGGGGTGATGCGCCGGCCGTCCCGCGTGGTGGAGCCGTGGACGACGGCGGCCGTCAGGACGAACGGCTTGAAGGTGGAGCCGACCTGGTAGTCGCGGCGGGTCGCGTTGCTCACGTACTGCCGGGTGAAGTCGACGCCGCCGTACAGGGCGACGACCTCGCCGGTGGCCGGGACGATCGACGCGCCCCCGACGCGGACGTTGCGGTCCGCCTCGCGCTCGTCGCTGGTCTTCGCCATGACGTTGGCGTCGACCGCCTCGACCAGGGCCTCCTGCTTGGCCCGGACGAGGGTGGTGGTGATGCGGTAGCCGCCGGTGGCGAGGGTCTTCCCGTCGAGGATGCCGCGCTGGTCGAGGTGGTCCTCGACGGCCTGGACCAGGTAGCCCCGCTGCCCGGAGAGCCCGTTGGGCGGCTTGGCCTCGCCCGGTGTGGGGAACGCGGTCGTCCTCCGTTCGGCGGCGTCCAGCCAGCCTTCCTCGACCATGCCGTCCAGGACGTAGTTCCAGCGGCGCAGCGCCGCGTCCCTGCTGCCGGGGCGGGTGACCACGTCGTAGGCGCTGGGCGCGTTGAGCAGGGAGGCGAGGTACGCGCCCTCGGCGGTGGTGAGGTCCTCGACGTTCTTGCCGTAGTACGCCTGGGCGGCGGCCTGGACGCCGTAGGCGTTGCGGCCGAAGTAGCTGGTGTTGAGGTAGCCCTCCAGGATCTGGTCCTTGCTCTGCTCGCGGTCGAGCTTGATCGCGATGAAGAACTCCTTGGCCTTGCGCGGAACGGTCCGCTCCTGGCCGAGGTAGTAGTTCTTGACGTACTGCTGGGTGATGGTCGAGCCGCCCTGCTTGCCCTTGCCGGTCACGGTGTTCCAGCCGGCCCGGACCATCGCCTTCACGTCCACGGCGTGCTGCGAGTAGAAGTCGCGGTCCTCGGCGGCGAGCACGGCGTGCCGGACGGTCGTCGGGACCTGGGAGAGCCGCACCTTCTCCCGGTTGACGTCGCCGTCGCGGGCGATGACGCTGCCGTCCGCGTAGAGGTAGACGTTGGACTGGGCGGTGGCGGCGGCGTTGGCCGCCGGGATGTCGACGAGCCGGTACCCGACGGCGAACCCGCCGATGACCAGGACGGCGAGGCCCAGCACGGAGCCGAGGGCCGTCCGCCAGGTCGGGACGGCGCGCCGCCAGCCGGTGCGCCGGCGCTTCCGCGGTGCGGCGGACGGCTCCTCCCGGTCGTCCGCGTGCGCGTCCGCCGCGTCCGAGGGATCGCGGGGGGCCCAGTTCTCTGGCTCGTCGCTCATGTCGGTGGGGCTCCTCGGGCGTGGACAGTGTCCTCATAGTGCCCATTTCCGGGCAAAACCCTCGGGATCTCCTCCGATCGCCTCGCCCGGTCGACCCGATCGCCCCCGGCCGCCCGCCGGAAATCCGGTCGCGGCGGCCCGCGGGCGCGCACTAGGGTCTTGCCCTTTGGCGGCGGGGGCCGGTGGCGGCGGGGGAGAGGGGGCGGCGTGCGGCTCTACGCGGTGGTGGCGGCGGGCGGGTTCCGGCGCCATGCCACGTACCGGACGGCGACGGCGGCGGGCGTCTTCACCAACACCGTCTTCGGCTTCATCATGGCGTACGCCTACATCGCCCTGTGGAACGAACGCCCGCAGCTCGGCGGCTACGACACCGCGCAGGCGCTCACCTACGTCTGGCTCGGCCAGGCCCTGCTGATGACCTGCGCCATGATGGGCGGCGGCTTCGAGGACGAGCTGATGGAGCGCATCCGCACCGGGGACATCGCCGTCGACCTGTACCGCCCCGTCGACCTCCAGGCGTGGTGGCTCGCCCAGGACCTGGGCCGGGCGGCCTTCCACCTGCTGGGCCGGGGCATCGCGCCGATGGTCCTCGGGGCGCTCGCCTTCGACCTGGCGCTGCCCGGCTCCCCGTGGACCTGGCCGGCGTTCCTCCTCTCGGTGCTGCTGGGCGTGGTCGTCAGCTTCGCGGTGCGCTACCTGGTCGCGCTCTGCGCCTTCTGGCTGCTGGACGGGACGGGGGCGGCGCAGATCGCCTGGCTGGCCGGGCTGTTCTTCTCCGGGATGCTGCTGCCGCTGAACCTCTTCCCCGGAGCGCTGGGCGAGGTGGCGCGGGCCCTGCCGTGGTCGTCGCTGCTCCAGATCCCGGCCGACGTGTTCCTGGGCGAGCACACGGGGTGGGGGCTGGTGAGGGCGTACGCCTTCCAGGGCGGCTGGGCGGCGGCGCTGCTGCTGGCGGGCCGGCTGGTGCAGACCGCGGCGACCAGGAGGGTGGTGGTGCAGGGTGGCTGAGAGCGCGGTGGCCGACCGGGCCGGGCGGGAGCCGGCCGCCGGACGGGCGGCGGTCCCGTTCCCGCGGCGGTCCCGCCTGCTGGAGGGCGTCCGGGCGTACGGGCTGATCGTGGCGATGTGGGTGCGCTCGACGATGGCCTACCGGGCCTCGTTCGTGATGACGACGCTCGGGAACCTCGCCGTCACCGGCTTCGACTTCGTCGCGATCCTGCTGATGTTCTCGCACGTCGACGCGTTGGGCGGCTACACCCTGCCGGAGATCGCGCTGCTGTACGGGGTGTCGGCGACGGCGTTCGGGCTCTGCGACCTGCTGCTGGGGTCGATGGACCGGCTGGGCCGGCGGGTGCGGGACGGCACGCTGGACACCCTGCTGGTGCGGCCGGCCCCGGTGCTGGCGCAGGTGGCGGCGGACCGGTTCGCGCTGCGCCGGCTCGGCCGGGTCACCCAGGGGCTGCTGGTGCTCGGCTACGCGCTGGTGTCCCTGGACATCGCGTGGACGCCGCTGAAGGCGGCGATGCTGCCCCTGATGGTGCTGAGCGGTGCGGCCATCTTCGGGGCGGTGTTCGTGGCGGGCGCGGCCTTCCAGTTCGTCGCGCAGGACGCCTCGGAGGTGCAGAACTCCTTCACGTACGGCGGGACCACGCTGCTCCAGTACCCGCCGACGATCTTCGCGAAGGACCTGGTGCGCGGCGTGACGTTCGTGGTGCCGCTGGCCTTCGTGAGCTGGCTGCCCGCGCTGTACGTGCTGGGGCGGGAGTACCCGGTGGACCTGCCGCGGTGGGTGGCGTTCCTGCCGCCGCTGGTGGCGGCGGGCTGCTGGGCGCTGGCGGGCCTCGCCTGGCGGGCGGGGCTGCGGGCGTACCGGAGCACGGGCAGTTGAGCGGCCGGGAGACGGGGACGACGGCGGAGGGGACGGGCATGGACGACGGCACGGACACGGGGACGGGCACGGGGACGGGCACGCCCTTCGCGGCGGCGGGCCCGCGCGCCGACGGGGGCTTCATCGAGCTGGACGGCGTGGAGAAGGTCTTCCGGGTCCGCCGCCGCGCGGGCCTGCTGCGCCGCGAGCGGCACGAGGTGCGGGCGGTCGACGGGATCAGCTTCCGCGTGGCGCGCGGCGAGATGGTCGGCTACATCGGGCCGAACGGGGCCGGCAAGTCGACCACGATCAAGATGCTGACGGGCATCCTCACCCCGAGCGGCGGCCGGCTGCGCGTCGCGGGCATCGACCCCTCGCGCGAGCGCACCCGGCTGGCGCACCGCATCGGCGTCGTCTTCGGGCAGCGGACGACGCTGTGGTGGGACCTCCCGCTGCGCGACTCCTACCGGCTGATGCACCGGATGTACCGCATCCCGGACCGCCGCTACCGGGAGAACCTGGACCGATGCGTCGAACTCCTCGACCTGGGCGCGCTGTTGGACGTGCCGGTGCGGCAGCTCTCCCTGGGGCAGCGGATGCGCGGCGACATCGCGGCGGCCCTGCTGCACGACCCGGAGGTGCTCTACCTGGACGAGCCGACGATCGGGCTCGACGTGATCTCCAAGACCCGAGTCCGCCGGTTCCTCGCGGAGTTGAACGAGGAGCGCGGGACGACGGTCCTGCTGACGACGCACGACCTCACCGACATCGAGCAGTTGTGCGGCCGGGTCATGGTGATCGACCACGGCCGCCTGGTGTACGACGGTACGCCGGCGGGCCTCCACGAGGCGGGTGGGAGCGAGCGGATCCTGGTCGTCGACCTGGAGCGCGAACTCCCCCCGATCTCCCTGGAGTCGGAGACCGGTGCACCACCGGTGCCGGGGGTGCGGACGGTCCGGGTGGAGGGCGCCCGCCAGTGGCTGGCCTTCCCCGCCTCGGCGTCGGCGGCCCCGCTGGTGGCCCGGATCGCGGCGGCGTACCCGCTGGTCGACCTGTCGGTACGGGAGCCCGACATCGAGTCCGTGATCGCCAGGATGTACGAGTCCGCGCCCTGACGGCCGCTCCGCCCGGAGCGCGGGACGCGCGGCCCGGTCGCTCCGGTCAGCGGCTCACAGCATGTCCGAGCGCGGGCCGCGCGCCCGGTCCAGGAGCTTCAGGTCCACCCGGTCGCCGAGCGCGCGGTAGCCCTCGTCGCTGAAGTGCAGGTGGTCGCCGGAGTCGTACGCGGGCCGGAGCCGGTTCGGTGCGGCGGGGTCGCGTACCGCCGCGTCGAAGTCCACGTACGCGTCGAAGACCTCGCCCGCCCGTATCCGCTCGTTGACCGCCAGGCGTACGGCGTTGCGCTCGGGCGTCCAGGAGCGGAAGCCCTCGAACGGGGTGAGCGTCGCGCCGATCACCGTCAGCCCGCGGGCGCGCGCCCGCTCGGCGAGGGAGCGCAGGCCGTCCACGACGCGCTGGGGGTCGGTCTCCTGGGGCGGCTGCTGCACGTCGTTGATGCCGAGCGCCACGATGACCGTGCGGACCCCGGTGACCGACAGGACGTCGCGGTCGAACCGGTCGATGCCGGACTGGCCGCCGGTGCCGCGGCCGACGCCCGCGATCCGGTTGCCGGAGATGCCCGCGTTGGCCACTCCGTACCGGCCGCCGAGCCGGTCGGCGAGCCGGTCGGGCCAGCGGGCGTTGGCGTCGGTGGAGGAGCCGCTGCCCGCCGTCAGGGAGTCCCCGAGGGTGACGACGGCGCCGTGCGCGGTGTCGGTGCGGACGTCGACGGCGGTGAGGTAGCGCCAGTGGGGGGTGCTCCGGGCGCCCCGGTGGTCGACCAGATAGGACGTCTGGTGGCTGTTGGGGTGGTACGTGACCGGCCCGCCCGCCCGCGGGGTGCGGAAGCTGACCTGGAGCGGGGAGTCGGGGGCCACCGGCACCGCGACGGGGTCGCTGACGACCCGTCCGCCCGCGGCGACGGTGACGGCGGAGGCCCCCTTGAAGGTGACCGGGCGGGAGGCGACGGCGGCCTGGTCGATGACGAGCGGGGCCTTGCCGAAGAGGTTCGACAGCGTGATGCGGGCGGCGTCCCCGCCGACGCTGGTGTGGACGATGTCGCGGACGGTGTGACCGGGCCGCCCGTTCTCGGTGCCGGGCTCGGCGCGGACCGGCGCGGCGGTCCAGGTGGCGACCCAGTGGCCGCCCGAGACGGCGGGCGCGACCGGGTTGCGCACGGCCGCCCGCGTCTCGGCCGGGGGGCGCGGCGACGACCGGGGGCCGGAGAGCAGGGCCGTGGCGGAGGCGATGGCGGCGGCGAGCACGGCGGTGCCCGCCACAAGGGCGATGAGCAGGGCATACCCCTGACGCCTGGGCATGTGCGGTGGTTCTCCTCGTGATGGTCGTGCGGGTCCCATGATGCGGCAGGCCGCGGCGGGCCCGACCCGCGGGCCGGGGACCGCAGGAGCGGGGACAATGCGTACGGCACGGGGCCGAGGGGTACGCGGGACGGGTGGAGCGCATGGAACGGACCGGACACGGGCAGCGGGACGCGGCACGGGAGGCGGAGGGCGGTACGGGCTCGCCGCCCGCGGCGCCGCTGGCCTCGTTCGCGTACACCGCCGCCGACGAGGAGAAGCAGCGCGGCGTACGGCGTATGAAGGCCACGGCCACCGGCCTCCTCCTGCTCGTCGCGGTCGTGTACGTCCTGGCCACCTGGGCGAAGAACGCGGGTGTGGGGGGCTGGCCGGGCTACGTCGCCGCGGCCGCCGAAGCGGGGATGGTCGGCGCCCTGGCGGACTGGTTCGCCGTGACGGCGCTCTTCCGGCGCCCGCTCGGCCTGCCCATCCCGCACACCGCGATCATCCCCACCAAGAAGGATCAGTTGGGGCAGTCCCTCGGTTCCTTCGTCGGCGAGAACTTCCTCTCCGGAGACGTCATTCGTGACCGGATTCACACGCTCGGGGTCGGCCGGCGGCTCGGCGTGTGGCTGGCGGAGCCCGCCCACGCCGACCGGGTCACCGCCGAGTCCGCGACGGCGCTGCGCGGCGCGCTGACGGTGCTGCGCGACTCCGACGTGCAGGCGGTGGTCGGCGAGGCCATCACCCGGCGCGCGGACGCGGCGGAGGTGGGCCCGAGCCTGGGCCGGATGCTGGAGAAGGTCGTCACCGACGGCGGCCACCGCAAGGTCGTCGACCTCGTCTGCGTACGGGCGCACGACTGGCTCGTGGAGCACGGCGACTCGGTGATGAACGCGGTGCAGGGCGGGGCGCCGGGCTGGACGCCGAGGTTCGTCGACAAGCGGGTGGGGGAGCGGGTCTACAAGGAGCTGCTGCGGTTCGTCACGGAGATGCGGGACATGCCCGAGCACCCGGCGCGCGCCTCCATCGACACCTTCCTCAACGACTTCGCGGCCGACCTCCAGAACGACGCGGACACCCGCGCCCGCGTGGAGCGGCTGAAGTCGGAGATCCTGGGCCGCCGCGAGGTGCAGGACGTCATCGCGTCGGCCTGGTCCTCCGTCCGGACGATGATCCTCTCGGCGGCGGAGGACGAGCACAGCGAACTGCGGCTGCGCACCCGTGCGTCACTGCTGTCGCTGGGGGCCCGGCTGGAGGGCGACCAGCGCCTCCAGGGCAAGGTGGACGGCTGGCTGGAGGACGCGGCGGTGTACGTGGTGACGACGTACCGGACCGAGATCACCTCGCTGATCAGCGAGACGGTCGCGGGCTGGGACGCGGACCAGACCTCGAAGAAGATCGAGGCGCACATCGGCCGCGACCTCCAGTTCATCCGGATCAACGGCACGGTGGTCGGTGCGCTGGCCGGTCTGGCGATCTACACGGTGTCGCGGGCCCTGGGCGGCTGACCCCGCGCGGGCCGGGCCCTCAGCGGGCCGCGCGGCGGGTGACGGCGCGGGACGCGGCGGCGACCCCGCCCGCGACGGCGAACACGGCCGGCCAGGCGCCGACCTTCTTGGCGAGCGGGTGCGAACCGGCGAACGCGGCGACGTACGCCGCCGTCAGCCCCGCCGCCGCACGCGGCCCGGCCTGCCGGTTCCACCCGTACGCGGCGACGGACCCGGCGACGGCGAGCGCGACCCCGCCGAGCGGCCGCTTCCCGGTCCACCGGACGACCCCGTACCCGCCGACGAGCCCGCTCGCCGCCACCACCGCTGCCGGAACCCTCGTCATCGCTTCCCTCGTCCGCTCCGCCCGCGGCCCGCACCCCCGTCGCGCACGCCTGCGGCACCCGCGGACCGATCCTCCTCCCGAGGCTAGCGCCCGGCGCGGCGCCGCCGCCGGGCGGGCCGCCGCGGCTCGGGAGCGGCCGGTCCGCGGTCGGCGTCCGCCCCGGCCGGCACGTCCCCGGCCGCCGGGCCCGTCGGGGGGCTCGGGTGGCCGGGGCGGCCCGGGCCGCCCCGGCTCGACGGCCCGTCCCGTCCGGCCTATTCGCAGGCGACGCCGTCCCCGTCGCGGTCCAGGTGCCGCCCGTAGCCGGGGTCCCCGGCGTGGATGGGCGCGGCGCCCGCGTCCCGTACGCCGGTGCAGTTCGCGTAGGACGCGCTGCCGCCGCCCCCGCTCGTACCGCTGCCGCCGCCTCCGGTGGAGGACGACGACCCGCCGCCCCACGGCTCGCATCCCACGCCGTCGCCGTCGCGGTCCAGGTGGGGCGCGTAGCCGGGGTCGCCGTCCTTGACCGGGGCCGCCCCGTCGGCGCGGGCGGCGTCGCAGTTCTCGTAGTACACGGCCGCCGGGGCCGCCTTCGTCGGTGCGGGTTCCGGCGCGGGGGGCGGGGTCGAGGCGGGGGCGGGCGCGGTGACGGTGATCCGGACGACGGCGGTGGCGGCGGGGACCTTCGTCCCCTTCACGAGGACCCGGTACGTGAACTCGTCCTCGCCGAAGTGTCCCTCGGCGGCGGTGTACGCGACCGAGGCCCCGGACACCGCGGCGGTGCCGTGGCGGGGATCGGCGTCGATGCTCAGGGTCAGCTCGGCCGGGTCGTAGGTGTCGAGCAGCGCCGTTCGGACCCCGCTCTCCAGGATGATCGAGTCGTTGTCGAGGACGTCCACGGCCAGACGCTTCCCGGCGTCCGCGCTCTGCTGGTCGTCCATGAGCGCCAGGGCCCGTTCGACGGAGGGCGAGGGGCTGGCCGAGGGCGCGACCGCCGCGGCCTTCCCGGTCCGGTCGCCCGCGCCGCCGTCGTCCCCGCACCCCGCCAGCAGGAGCCCGAGCGCGGCGGCTCCCGCCGGTATCAAGAAGAGCCCGCGCCTCGGCCGCCGTGACTGCTTGATCGTCTGCATGTGCTGCCCCCAAGGCCGAACTCCGTGCGGTTGGAGGAGCGATGGTGGCAGCGGGGTGGGAGTCGCATCAGGGGCATGGGGGGAACGAAGCGGAATTGTGATGAAGGCGTGGACGAAGCGTGAGGGGGAGCCTGGTGGCGGCGCGTTCCCGGCGGCGACGGGGGCTCCCGTCGTTCCGGCGGGCCCGCGCCGGCGAGTGCGTCCGGGCGGCGGGGCCTCACCGGCCTCACTCCAGGGCGACGCGGGCGGCGACGGGCAGGTGGTCGCTGCCGGTGGCGGGCAGGGCCCGGATGTGGGGCACGGTGGCGGAACGGGCCATGACCTGGTCGATCCGGGCCAGCGGGAAGGCGCCGGGAAAGCTGAACGCCAAGCCGCGCCCGGCCACGTTCAGCCGCGTGGTGAGCGGCCTCAACCCCCGGTCGTCCACTGTTCCGTTGAGGTCGCCGAGCAGGACCACCGCGGGGACCTCCTCGGCGGCGATGGCGCGCCCCAGCAGCGCGGCGCTCTCGTCGCGCCGGGAGGACGCGAGGCCGCCCGCCCCGACCCGGACGGAGGGCAGGTGGGCGACGTACGCCGCGACCTCCCCGTACGGCGAGTGCACCACGGCGCGCACCCCTCGGCTCCACCCCTCCGCGATGCCGCGCGGCCTGATGTCCACCGACGCGCCGCCGGAGAGCGGGTACTTCGACCAGAGCCCGACGGTGCCCCGGACGACGTGGTGCGGGTAGTCGGGCGCGAGGGCCCTCTCGTACACCGGCAGATGCGGGACGACCAACTCCTCCAACGCGATGAGGTCGGGCCGGGCGGCCGCCAGCGCACGGGCGGTCCCCGCCGGATCGCGGTTCCCGTCGCCGACGTTGTGCTGCACGACCGTCAACTCCCGCAGACCTGGCGGAGGTTCCGGCAGCAGCAGTCCTCCGACGAGATGCGCCCACGCCCCCGCGGGCAGCAGCAGGGCGAGCAGCGCCACGGGTGACCGCCGCACCGCGGCCACCCCGAAGAGCCCGACCACGGCGATCCCGAGCCACGGCAGGAAAGTCTCCAGCAGACTCCCCACCCGACCCGGCGAGTTGGGCACCGTCCGAGGGAACGCGAGGATCGCGGCCAGGACCACCGCGAAGGCGGCGACGATGAGCCCCCGCCGTGACGGCCCGCTCCCGAGCACCGCCGCCGCGCCCCTTCCCGCCCGCCGTTCCGCCATGTCTTCCCGTCCGTTCGGCCCCTTGCCCCCCCCAGGACGACGCACCCGGTGGAACGGTTCTCGTCGCGCGGGCCGCTGCGACCGCCCCGCGGGCCGGGCCGAGCGCGCCGGCGGTGTTTGATTTACTTCCGAGGTGCTGGATGGCACGGCGGCTCGGCTCGGGCGTGCGGGAACGGGGAAGCGGGGGCACCAGGGTGGCGTGGGACGAGTGGGAGCAGGCCAAGGCCGACGTGATGGCGAGCCGCCCCACGGAGATGCGGCTGAACCAGGTTCCACCGGCTTCGGGCGGCGGAGCGCCCCCGGCCGGGGCGTCGGCGGACCTGAAGTCGGACAAGAAGGCGTGGACCAAGGCCGGCGAAGGCGTCACGGGGCTCAAGGACGGCATCGGCAAGGCGTTGACGAGCCTGGCCGACGGCCAGGCGGGACTCGGCGGCGCCGGCGGCCTGCGCAGTGCCGCGGCGCAGCAGGAGCTCTACGCGTCGTGGAAGAAGTACATCGGTGATGTGAGCAAGCGCTGCGGTGCGCTGGGCGGACTCCTGGAGAGGTCGGGCCATGACCTCGCCAAGACCGACCAGGCGGTCCTGGAGGAGCTGACCAGGCTCAAGGCCGGTTACGAGGACACCGAGGCCCTCGGCGGCCAGGCGAAGGCGAAGTGAGCCCGACCATGGATCTCGCGACACTGAAGGCTTTCCAGCCGCCGGAGTACGAGGACGCCGCCGACGGATACCGGGCGGCGGGCGAGATGGCGGCCGCGGCCAAGGACACCATCGACAACCAGATCTGCGCGGGCGTGCGCGGCCAGTTGGACGGCAAGGCGGCCGAAGCCGCGCTGGGCGAACTCCGCAGCCTCGCGGCGAACTTCCACTACGTGCAGGTCGAGTGCGCCCTGGTGAGCACCGCGTTGAACGGCTTCGCCTTCGACATGGCCGTGGCCCGGAAGAGGCTGGAGGCGGCGATCGAGGACGCCCACGCCGACGGTTGCACGGTGAACGGGAACGGCTCCGTCTCCTACCCCGCGGGCAGGAAGCCCGGTGAGGAGGAGACGGCCGAGGGCGGCACGGTGACCGGGAGCGCCGGAGGCAGCGCGACGTCGGACGCCGTGGAGCGCCAGGCCGTGAACATCCACCCGAACCCGCACTACGGCAAGGCGCTGGCGTACGCGAACCGCATCGCCGACGCGCTGGAACTGGCCGCCGAAGCGGACGCGAAGTGGGCGCCCAGACTGCGCGCGCTCAAGGCCGACGACGACCTGGCGGTCTCCGACCGCGACTGGGTCGACGCACGGTCGGACATGGGCGGTGTCAGCGAGGCCGGCAAGAGCTACCTCGGCTCCCTGCCGGAGCCCCCGAAGGACGCCTCCCCGAAGGACAACGCGTCGTGGTGGAGAGGGCTCAGCCCGGAGGAGCGGTCCGCGTACCTCGCGCTGCGGCCGGCCTCGGTCGGCGCGCTGGACGGACTGCCCGCGGAGACCCGCGACGAGGCGAACCGTACGGTGTTGGCCGGGGCCTGGGCGGAGACACAGGTGGAACTCGGAAAGATCCCCGAACCGACGCGATATGTCGCCAACCCCCACGGCACGTATCCGGCGGTGATCCAGACTGCCGCCTGGAGCGAGTGGAACGCGAAGCACGGTGAGCGGCACGAGCAGCTCACACGGGCGAAGGACGGGATGCGGAGCATTCAGGCGCGGTTCGACAAGACGGGCACGGAGGGCCTTCCCGAGGCGTACTTGCTGGGATTCGGCACGGACGGCAACGGTCGGGCCATCATCGCGAACGGGAATCCCGACACGGCCGATCACCAGGCGGTCTACGTGCCGGGTACGTCGTCGAACCTGAGTAGCGTCGGGGGGGACATCGATCGGATGGTGCGACTGTGGCGTGTGGCCGACGCCGAGGCCGACGGCGCATCGGTCTCCACCATCACCTGGCTCGGGTACGACGCGCCGCAGAACGTCGTGAAGGACGCGCCGTTCAGCCACTACGCGAACGACGGGGCCCCGGCCTACAACCGTTTCCTCGACGGTCTCGACGCCTCTCGCACCACGGACGCCGACGTCCATCGCACGGCGATCGGTCACTCTTACGGCACCACCCTCATCGGGTCCGCGGCCCGGCAAGGGGAGTTGAACGCGGACGACGTGCTTCTCGTCGGCAGCCCTGGTGTCCAGGTGAGCAAGGCGGAGCGGATGGACGTTCCCGAGGGGCACGTCTGGAATCAGGAAGCCGACGGGGACCTGGTCCCGGACATCGGGCGTTTCGGGCACGGCGGAGCCGACGGCGACGGTGTGTGGATCGTCCCCAGCGATCCGATCTTCGGCGCGCATCAGGTGACCACCGACACCACAGGGCACAGTGACTACTGGAACGAGAGCACCGAGAGCCTGCGGAACCAGGGGCTGATAGTCGCCGGATATGGCGACGAAGTCCCGCTGGAACCGGTACCGCCGACGCATTCGAGAGGGCGATAGCAGTGTTCGACGCGTGTCGAGGAGAGCGCCGTCCCATGAGGCGGCCGCGTGACCGAGGACTCCCCTCACGAGCCGGTCGGCCGGGGCTCTTCTCTGAAAAGAACGGAAGGGGTGCACGCGCACTCGTCGCTTCCGTCGCCCTCATCACTCTCACGGGATGCAGCATGAGCGATTCCAAGGACTCCGAAGACCTTCCCGCGGCCGGTACCAGCACGTCGCGGGAAGCCGCCGACACGGCGAAGAAGGTCTCCAGCGAGATCTATGACCTGATCGGCCTCCAGGGGAAGGCGTCCAACACCGGAGCGGGCGTCACCGACTGCAAGGGCAAGGATCCGGACACGTACTTCCAGATCTTTCACCCGTGGACCTTCTCGCCGGCGTCGGCCGACCAGCTCGACGGTGTGATGGAGCGGTTGAGGGCACAACTGCCCGCGCACGGCTGGAAGGTCGTCGAGTACGGCGCCGATGCGAGCAAGAACAGCAACATCAACCTCACGGCCGACAACGACGAGAAGAAGCACAGCGTCAACATCGTCTACTACGCCCGGCGCAACCCTCCGAAGCTGAGCCTGATGGTCGTGTCCGGGTGCTATCAGGTACCGGAGGGGCAGAAGGTCGAGCGGTTCTGATCGGCGCGGGGAGGAGGCGGCGCGCCGGTGGGGGGAGCACCCGTCCGCACCACCGGTCGCGGACCCGAGACCGCGCACCGACGGGAGCACAGGGATGCGTTGGGGCGAGCCTTCCGCGCTGAACCGGCGGGTTCGGGCGGCCCTCGTCGCGCCGTACGTCTGAGGTGTCCTTGCGCAGCCGCTAACGTGGCGGCTGGATCCTGTGCAACTCCTCCCGCAGAGCGTCCGGAGTGCGCCAGGAGACGCCGCGATGGTTTCTGTGGCACATGCGGTGGCAGTTCGCGCACAGGAAGGCGAGGTCTTCCAGTGCGGTCTCCCGAGGGCCGGAGATGTGGAGCGGGAGTTTGTGATGCACCTCGATGTAGCCCTCTCCGAGGCCGCCGTAGACACGGCCGAAGTGGAAGTCGCACACGTGGCACTGGAGGGGCAGGCCCCGCTTCAGCGCATCAGTGATCTTCCGCCGCCGAAGCGCCGGGTTCCTCTCCCGGTAGATGGCCCAACGAGTCAGCAACTGCCCCTCGTTCGCCGTGTACCCGTCCTCGTCCACTTCGTCCGGCTGGACGGGGATCTTGGTCAGCTCGCCGGAGCTGACACCGTCCTCGATCGCTTGTGCCGCTGCCATCATCTCGGCTTCGCGCTCTGTGAAGGCGGTCGCGATCAACTGGGTGAGGCGTCCGCCGCGGGTCGCCGCCCCCGCGTAACCAGGGCGGCTCGTCAGCAGGTCGGCACTCTTGCGGCTCACGCTCTTCGCCGAGCGGAACTCGGGCAGTTGCTGTGCGGCGCCTTCGTGCAGGGGGAGGGACCGGAGCAGTTCGGTGAGTTCGTTCGTCGTGGCCTGATAGGCCCGTAGCTGGCGCCAGTCGTTCTCGACCACGCGAGAGCAGATCAGGAGCAGTTCGTCCCAGGTCCATGCAGGGCTGCGCATGATCAGTATCGTATAGGTGTTCGGAGGGGCGAGGGGGGGAGTTTCTGGAGCCGCATGTCGCCCATGGAGGCGGAGCGCCGCAGCCCCCCACCGGACCGCGGAAGCCGTGGCACAGGCCGAGGCCCGGACCCCCGCACCTCCGTGCGCGGCTCCGGGCCGTGGTCGCGCAGGGGCCCCTACGCCCCGTGGCACCCGCCGTACGTCTTCGTCGTCCCGCACCAGCACGGGGCCGTGCGGGGCGGGGGCCAGGGGGTGGCGCGGCCGCGGGCGGCGAGGGTGGTGGCGTACTGGGGGAGGAGGCCCGGATCGGCCGGGGAGGCGGCTTCGGAGGCGGCGAACGCCTCGTAGGAGGGCACCGTCCCCGCGACGATGCCCAGGTTCGGGGCGCCCGCCGCGTGCAGGTCGCGCAGCGCGGCCTCCAGGCGGTCCAGGTGCGTGGCGCGGTCCCCGTACTCCTCGGCCAACGCCGGGTACGCGGTGAGCAGTTCGCGCAGTTCGTCCTCGGGCCAGTACAGGACGGCGACCGGGAAGGGGCGGGAGAGCGCCGTGCGGTAGGCGCCCAGCTCCGCGCGCAGGCGGGTGATCTCGGCCCGCAGCTCCGCCGGGTCCGACGAGCCCAGCGACCACAGGCGCTTGGGGTCGTGGAGTTCGTCCAACGGGACCGGGGCCGTGTGGAGTTCGCCGGCCAGCTCGTCCCAGGCGTCGTGGTCCCGGCCCAGCAGCCGCCGCACCCGGTGGCGTCCGGTCAGCAGGGACTTGACGGCGTACGGGACGTCCTCGCCCGGCGCCAGCAGCAGGGTCAGCGCGGTCGAGAAGTAGTCGTGCGCCGACTCCAACTCGTCGTGCGCCTCCAGGGTCTCGGCGGCGACCTGCCACGGGGCCGCGTCCGGCGGGGCCGTCGTGCGGATGCCCTCGATGATCGCGCGGGCCTCGGCCTCGTGGCCGTACTCCCAGAGGTTGGCCGCCTTCAGGGCCTTGATCAGGTGCGGGTTGTCGACGGCGGAGCCGGGGGCGGCGAGCAGGTCGTCGTAGAGGGTGCTCGCGCGGGCACGGTCGCCGGCGAGTTCCAGGTGGGCCGCGGCCTGGAGGACCAGCGGTTCGCGGTCCTCGGGGTACTGCACCGCGGTGCGCAGCAGGCGCTCGGCTTCGATGGTGTGGTCGGCAGGCGTGTCGGGGCGCATGGACCACACGGTACTGCCGCAGCGCGGCGGCGGGGAGGCGAGGAGGGGGGGGAGGAAGGGGAGAGGCCGGGAGGGGCGTGGAGGGGCGGGGCCCGGTCGGCGGGACGCCGTGTGCCGGCCGTCGGCGGACCGCGTCCGCGAGGGACGACGCCGCCGGGGAGTAGGGTCCCTGCGTGTTCGCAGTGATCCGACGACGCCCCCACCTGCTGTGGCTGCTCGTCCCCCACGTCCTGTACCTCGGCGCGCTGCCGTTCGCGAACCGGGTCACGCCCCTGGTCTTCGGGGCGCCGTTCCTCTTCGTGTGGCTGTTCGGGGCGACCCTCCTCACCCCCGCCGCCGTGTGGCTGACGCATCGCGGCGACCGCCGGGGCGGCCGCCGGTGAACGCCGCCGTCGCCACCTCCGTCTTCGCCGCCTTCATGGTCGCCACCGTCGTCCTCGGCCTCCTCGCCCTGCGCGGGCGCGGCGGCCAGGGCGGGCTCGCCGAGTGGTCGGTGGGCGGGCGGAGCCTGGGGCCCGTCTTCATCTGGGTGCTGATGGCCGGGGAGGGCTACACGAGCTTCAGCTACCTGGGGGCCGCGGGCTGGGGGTACAACTACGGGGCGCCCGTCCTCTACGTCGTCGCGTACATGTCCTGCGGTTACGCGATCGGCTACGTCGTCGGGCCGATGCTCCGGGGGTACGCCCACCGCCACGGCCTGGTCGGGATCACCGACATCGTCGCCCACCGCTTCGGGCGGCCCTGGCTCGGCGCGGTGATCGCGGTGCTGGCCACCGTGTTCCTGCTGCCGTACATCCAGCTCCAGATCACCGGCATGGGCGTGGTCCTGTCGACCATCTCCGCCGGGACCGTCAGCCTGGAGTGGGCCTACTTCGTCGCCTTCGCCGTCACCACCGCCTTCGTCGTGGTCAGCGGGCTGCGCGGCAGCGCCTGGGTGTCCGTGCTGAAGGACCTCCTGGTCATCGCCACCCTGGGGTTCCTCGCGCTGTACGTCCCGTTCCACTACTTCGACGGGTACGGGCCCTTCCTCGACCGGCTCGTCGCCGAGAAGGGCGACTGGCTGACCCTGCCCGGACACGGGGGCGGGCAGAGCGGGCTCGGGGAGGCGTGGTTCGTCAGCACCACGTTCCTCAACGCGTTGACCGTGGTGATCTTCCCGACCACCGTCGCCGGGTACCTCGGGGCCCGGAACGCGGACGCCCTGCGCCGCAACGCCGTGTACCTGCCCGCCTACAACGTCCTGCTGTTCGTCCCGATGCTGCTCGGGATGGCCGCGCTGTTCGCCGTGCCGGGGCTGGTCGGCGCGGAGTCGAACCTGGCCCTGTTCAAGCTGGTCGTCGACTCGCTGCCGGCCTGGGCGGTCGGCGTCATCGGGGCCGCCGCCGCGCTCTCCTCCATCGTGCCCATGGCCGTCTTCATGCTGGTCATCGGCACGATGTGGGGCCGGAGCGTGCTGACGGCCGTGCCCCGCCTCGCCCGGCGGGAGAAGGCCGCCGCCCAGGTCGTCGTGGTCGCCGCGGGGTCGCTGGCGCTGCTCCTCACGTACACCGCGCCCAACACCCTCGTCCGCCTCTCCCTGATCTCCTACGAGGGCATGGCCCAACTGCTCCCGATGGTCCTGCTCGCGCTGGTCTGGCGGCGGCTCACCTTCCGGGGCGCGTTCAGCGGGCTGATCGTGGGCGTCGCGGCGGTGTGCGTCCTCGTCTTCACCGGGAACGACCCGCTGGGCGGTGTGAACGCCGGGCTCGTCGCCCTCGCCGCCAATCTGGCCGTCGCGCTGGCCGTCACCTTCGCCGGGCCCCCGGACGCGGACCCGCGCCCCGACGCCGAGGTGCTGGCGACCGACGAGATGGAGGACCCTCAACCCGCCGCTCCGGCCGCCCGCTGACCCCGGCCCGGTCCGCGCCCGGCTCCCGTGTCCGACGCGTCGTGTATAACGAACGGAGTGCCGTACACGCGTACGAGTGAGGTGCGCGCGCCCCGCGGGGGCCCGGCGCCGAGCGGTACGCGACAGGGGAGGGAGAGGCCGGTGCGGGACACACAGCCCTGGCGCCACGCCTTCGCCCGCCTGCTCCGGCCCGCCGGACTCCTCGTCGTCCTCCTCGCCGAGGTCCTGCTCGCCGAGGGCGGCAGCCTCTCCGCCGCGGTCGCGCTCGCCGCCACCGCCGCCGCCGGATCCGCCCTCCTCGCCTGCTCCGTCATCAGCGCCCGCTGCGCGCCCCCGGTGCCCCGCACCCGCGTCCGCACGGCGATCAGGGACCGGGAGGAGCGCACCGCGTTCCTCCCGCAGCGCGACCCCGACGCACGTGGCCGCACCAGGCCCCGCGCGCCCGGACGCGCCCCCCTGACGACCCCCGCGTAGGGCTCCGCCCCCTCCGCACCCCGCCCCGCCCGCGCCGCTTCCGCCCACGGGCCCCCGGCCACCGGTCCTCCCGGTCCGCGCCCCGTGACGCGCCGCCGCGACCGCCGCCGTGGCGGGCCGGCGTACGGGCGCGCCCCCGTGCGGGTCGTCATGCCGCGTACCGCAGACGCACCTCCCCCGGCACGACGAGACCCCCGGAGGGCTCACCCATGTCCGCCTTCATGTCCGCCTTCGCGCACCTGGTCGGCTCCCTCGCCGACCTGCTCCAGCCGTTCTTCCACACGGCGTCCACCGCCGCCGCGATCGTCCTGTTCACCGCCCTCGTACGGCTCGCCGTCCACCCCCTCTCCCGTGCCGCCGCACGCGGGCAGAAGGCCCGCGGCCGACTCCAGCCGCAGATCGCCGAACTCCGCAGGAAGCACGCGAAGAACCCCGAGCGGGCGCAGAAGGCGATCATGGAACTGCACGCGGCCGAACAGGTCTCCCCGCTCTCGGGGTGCCTGCCGAGCCTGCTCCAGATGCCCGCGTTCTTCCTGCTCTACCACCTGTTCTCCAGCTCCTCCATCGGCGGCGGGCCCAACGCGCTCCTCCGCCACGACCTGCTCGGCGCGCCCCTCGGCGGGCGCTGGCACGACGCCCTCGCGCACGGCGGGGTGTTCGGCGCGCAGGGGCTGGTCTACCTCGCGCTCTTCGCGATCGTCACGGCCGTGGCCGCCTTCGGCTACACCCGCACCAAGCGGCAGATGGCCGCCAACCCGATGGCGCCCGCCACCGGCCCCGACGGGCAGCCCCTGCCCGGTCTGGGCGCGATGACGAAGCTGATGCCGCTGCTGTCGTTCGCGACCCTGATCACCGTGGCCGTCGTGCCGCTGGCCGCCGCCCTGTACGTCGTCACCACGACCGCCTGGACCGTCGTCGAGCGGGCCCGGCTCCACCGCGACCTGCCGACCGCCGCCGACCGGGCGGCCGGGGCCGCGGCGGGGTGAACCGGCCCCCGGCGCCCGAACCGCCCCCGCTCCGGCCGGCCGCCGGTCCAGGGTGTGAACGCGGTCTTGCGGAGTGATCGCATCTCTTGGACGATCGGCCGAGCCCTCTGCCGGCCGCACTCCGTCGCAGGGCTCCACCCCGACCAGGAGGAGCTGGACCGTTGAAGCTGCTACGCGTGGGTACGGCGGGCGCCGAGCGCCCCGCGCTGCTCGACCGCGACGGGACGCTGCGCGATCTCTCCGGAATCGTCCCCGACATCGACGGCGGCCTGCTCGCCGACGCCTCCGCGCTCGACCGGGTGCGGACGGCCGCCGGCGCGCCCGGCGTGCTGCCCGCCCTCGACCCGGTGGGGCTGCGCATCGGCCCGCCGGTCGGGCGCATCGGCAAGATCGTGTGCATCGGGCTGAACTACCACGACCACGCCGCCGAGACGGGTGCGGAGGTCCCGGCGGAGCCGATCGTCTTCCTCAAGGCCCCCGACACCGTCGTCGGCCCCGAGGACACGGTGCTCGTGCCGCGCGGGAGCCGGAAGACGGACTGGGAGGTCGAGCTGGCCGTCGTCATCGGGCGCACCGCCCGCTACCTGGAGTCCGCCGAGGAGGGGCTCGCGCACGTCGCCGGGTACGCGACGGCGCACGACGTCTCGGAGCGCGAGTACCAGACCGAGCGCGGCGGCACCTGGGACAAGGGCAAGAACTGCGAGACGTTCAACCCGCTGGGCCCCTGGCTGGTCACCGCCGACGAGGTGCCCGATCCGCAGGCCCTGCCGCTGCGGCTCTGGGTCAACGGCGAGCTGAAGCAGGACGGCACCACCGCCGACCAGATCTTCCCGGTCGGCGAGGTCGTCCGCTATCTGAGTCACTTCATGACGCTCTATCCGGGCGACATCGTCAACACCGGCACGCCCGCCGGGGTCGCGATGGGGCGGCCCGACCCCAAGCCGTATCTGCGGGCCGGTGACGTGGTGGAGCTGGAAGTGGAAGGACTCGGCCGCCAACGGCAGGAGTTGAAGGGCGCGTAGGACCGCCACCACGCGGAGGAGCGGCCCGCGCTCCGGCGGAGGGGCGGGGCCGCTCCGCGCCGGTGCGTACGGCTGCCCCGCCCCGGCGTACGGGCGGGCCGCCCCGCCCCGGCGTGTACGGGCGGCCGCCCCGCGCTCCGGCGGCTGTCCCATGCCCCGGCGTCCGGGCAGCCTCCCCGCCCCGGCGTGCGGGCGGGCCGCCCCGCTCCGGCGCGTACGGTCAGGGCTCCAGCGTCGCCGCGAACCGCTCCAGGGCCGCGACCACCAGGGCGTGGTCCTCGACCTGCGGCAGCCCGGAGACCGTGACCGCGCCGATCACGCCCGCGCCCTCCACCGCGATCGGGAACGAGCCGCCGTGCGCGGCGTAGACGTCCGGGTCCAGGCGGGAGGACTCCTCGAACGTGGTCCCCTTGGCCCGGAACCGGGCGCCGACCAGGTACGAGCTCTCGCCGTACCGCTCGACGACCCGGCGCTTGCGGTCGATCCACGCATCGTTGTCCGCGCTGGAGCCGGGCAGCGCCGCGTGGAACACCTGCTGCGGGCCGCGCCGGACGTCGACGGCCACCGGGGCGTGCAGCTCGCGGGCCATCGCGACCAGCAGGGCGCCGAGGGCGTACGCGTCGTCGTACCCGAAGCGCGGGAGGGTGAGCCGGCGTTCCTGGGCGATCAGCTCGGGGACGGTGGGGGGAGCGGTGGTCACGCGCCGCCCTCCCCGGTCCCAGTGGCCCCCGCGCCGGGCGGGGACAGGGTGACGGCGACCCCCTCGCGGGCCGACCGGCGGGCCGCCTCCAGGACGTCCAGCGCGGCGGCGGCCTGGAGCGCGGTGACCGGGTTCTCTCCCTCGCCGCGCAGGGCGGCGGCGACCGCCGCGTAGTACGCGGGGTAGTCGCCGGGCAGGGTGCGGACCGGGGCGCCGCCGCCGGTCAGCGGGGACTCGCCGGAGCCGAGCCGGCCCCACAGCTCCTCGGGCTCCTCGCCCCACGGCTCTCCGGCGACCGGGCGCAGGCCGTCGCGCAGCGCGGACTCCTGCGGGTCCAGGCCGTACTTCACATAGCCCGCCGCCGAGCCCAGCACCCGGAAGCGCGGGCCGAGCTGCGCCGTGGTGGCGCTGACGTACAGGTGCGAGCGGACCCCGCCCGCGTGCGTGACCGCGATGAACGTGTCGTCGTCGGCCGCCGCCCCCGGACGCCGTACGTCGGACTCCGCGTACACCCGGACCGCAGGGCCGAACAGGACCAGCGCCTGGTCGACGACGTGGCTGCCCAGGTCGTACAGCAGGCCGCCGATCTCCTGCGGGTCGCCCGACTCGCGCCAGCCGCCCTTCGGCCGCGGGCGCCAGCGCTCGAACCGGGACTCGAAGCGCTGGACCTCGCCCAGCCCGCCGTCGGCGATCAGCGCGGCCAGGGTGCGGAAGTCGTTGTCCCAGCGGCGGTTCTGGAAGACCGAGAGCAGCAGGCCGCGCTCCTCGGCCAGGGCCGCCAGCCCGCGCGCCTCGGCGGCGGTCCCGGCGATCGGCTTGTCCACGACCACCGGCAGCCCGGCCCGCAGCGCGGCCGTCGCCAGCGGGACGTGCGTCTTGTTGGGGGCGGCGATCACGACGAGGTCCAGCTCGCCGGCGCGCTCCCACAGCTCGTCGGGCGAGGCGGCGAACCGCACGGCCGGGAAGGCGGCGCGGGCCTCGGCCCTGCGCTCCTCGTTCGACGTCACGACCGTGTCGAGGACCAGGCCGTCCGTCGCGGCGATCAGCGGGGCGTGGAAGACCGAGCCGGCCAGGCCGTAGCCGACGAGGGCGACGCGGAGGGGGGCGGTGGCAGTCATGCCTCCACTTAAGCAACGCTGTTGCCTAAGTGCAAGCGACCGGCACAATGGGACGGTGAACAGGAGCGAGCCGTGAACGGGAGCAGGACGGACGCGCCGGCCGGGGCCAACCTGCCGGCGCTGCGCCACCACAACGCCGCACTGGTCCTGGACCTGCTGCGGGCGGCCGGGGCGGACGGGATCAGCCGGTTGGAGCTGGCCGAGGGCACCGGCCTGACCCCGCAGGCCGTCAGCAAGATCACCGCCCGGCTGCGGGCGGACGGGCTCGCGGCCGACGCGGGCCTGCGCCCCTCCACCGGCGGCAAGCCGCGCACGGTGCTGCGGCTGGTCCCCGACGCGCGGTTCGCCGTCGGCCTCCACCTGGACCGCGACGGGCTCACCGCCGTGCTGGTCGACCTCGCGGGCCGGCCGGTCGCGGTCTCCACCACCCCGCTCGACCTCGGCGCCCCGGCCGACCGGGTGCTGGCGGCCGCGGCGGACGCGGTACGGGACCTGAGCGCCGCCGAACCGTACAGGCAGGTGCTCGGGGTCGGCGTCGCCGTGCCCGGCCCGCTCGACCACCGGACGGGCGTCCTGCACCGGGTGACCGGCTTCCCCCGCTGGGACGGCTACCCGCTGCGCGACGCGCTGGCCGAGCGGACCGGGCTGCCGGTGGTCCTCGACAAGGACACCAACGCCGCCGCCCTCGCCCTGGCGCTGTCCGAACCGCCCGGCGGCGACTTCGCCTACCTCCACCTCGGTACGGGGCTCGGGGCCGGCCTGGTCCTGGGCGGCGAGGTGCACCGGGGCGCGCGGACGGGGGCGGGGGAGTTCGGCCACCAGGTCCTCCTCCTGGACGGGCCCCGGTGCGGTTGCGGCGGGCGCGGCTGCATCGAGGCCCTGTGCCTGGCGGCCGAGGCGCGCGGCGACCGGGCCGAGGCGGCCCGCGTGCTGGGCACGGGCGCGGCCAACCTGGTCCGGCTGCTCGACATCGACCGGGTGGTCCTGGGCGGCCGCACGGTGGCCGCCGACGAGGACGCGTACGTCCGGGGCGTCCGGGCCGTGATCGAGGACCGTGCCGCACGGGGCGGGCCGGGTGCGGGAGTCACCGTGACCGCGGCCGGCGGCGGCGACCGGCCGGTCGCGGAGGGCGCGGCGCAGTTGGTGCTCGCGCCGGTGTTCGGGCGGCCGCGGGGGCGCGGGTAGAGCGAGGTGCGGCGCTGGCGCTGGGGGAGGCGGGGGCTCGGCACCGCTTCGGAGCGGGCGGTTCCGCGAGGGGTGGCTCGGCAGGGGGGCGGGGTCAGGGTCGGCGGGAACGGGGCTCGGTGAGTGCGGGGCCGGTGGGAGCGGGCTCGGCGGGGATGGGCTCGGTCGGGTGGAGCCCCGTACTCCGATGATCCGGCAGTCAGGTGATCGTATGAACCGTGTCGGCATGTCGACTCTCCCGCGCCGCGCGGGCGTGGTTGCGTCGGACGACGTCACCGGGGCCCCCGCCCCGGTCGTCCGCGAGCAGCGAAGGGTGTCCCCCCATGCCCCCCACCTCCTGCCCACGGCTGGGCGACGGCCGTACGCGCGCGGCGCTCGGGCTGGCCGCGGGGATCGCGGTGCCCGCCGCGCTCCTCGGCGGTGCGCAGGCGACCGCCCTGCCCGTGCCGCCCGCCCCGGCCCCCTCCGCCGACCGGCAGCCCGTCTGCGGCGACGCGGACGCGGAGGAGTTCCCCATCCGCACCCGTATCCAGGGGGCGCCGGACACGTACGCCTCCGGCGGCGGATACGGGACCTGGTTCCTGGAGCTGACCAACACCACCGCCACCGCCTGCCGCGCGCTCCACCCGGTCCTGGTCCTCACCGACCGGGACCGCCGGCTGACGGCGGAGCAGATCCAGGTGGAGTTCACCGAGCCCGGTCGCCCCGACGCCGAGCACCGCGTCACCTGGGAGACCACCGAACGCGACGAGCAGATCGGGGTCTTCGGGGGCGAGACGGACGGGGCGGGTGAGCCGGAGGAAGAGGGGGAGGCCGGCGAGGCGTTCCTCGGCTTCACGGTCCCGGCCGGGAAGACCGTCTCCGTCCGCGTGCGCATGGCGTTCACCTCCGATGCCGACCCCGGACCGGTCACCGCCCACGCCGCCGTCGTCCAGCGCCGCCACCAGGACAAGGCCAAGGGCGGCGCCCGCGCGGACGGGGACTGGGTGGGGGAGTCGGAGCAGTACCACTTCGTGATCGCCGACGGGGTCACGGGCGCGATCCGCGAACCGGAGAGCCCCCGCCCGGAGAGCCCCCGCCCGGAGAGCCCCCGCCCGGAGAGCCCCCGCCCGCAGGAGACCCGGTCGGAAAGCGCCCGGCCGGAGAGTCCGCGCCCGGAGAGCCCCCGTCCCGAGGGCAGCCGACCGGGAAGCGCCCGGCCCCGGGAGACCCCGGCGCGGAGCGCCCGGCCGGAGAGCCCCCGGCCTTCCGGCGTCCGCCCCGACGCCGCCGAACCGTCGCCCCGCGCGTCGGGAAGCCCCGCACCGCCGTCCAGCCCCGCACCGGACGCCACCGCGTCGGCCCCCGCGGCGGAGCACGGCGACCCCACCGCCCCCGTCGAACGCCCCGGCCACCCGCCGCACGACGGCGCGGGGCGCCCGCTGCCCGAACTCGCCCGCACCGGACCGGCGTCGCTGCCCCTGACCGGGGCCGCCGGCGGGGCGCTCCTGCTCGGCGGGGCCGGCCTCCTGGTGTACACGCGCCGAGCCGCCCGCCGCGCCGGGTCCTGACGGCGGCCGGTGCCGACCGGGTGCGTCCGGCCGGTGTCGGGTCGCCCGTCGCGTCGGGCCTTGACGGCGGCCGGTGCCGACCGGGTGCGTCCGGCCGGTGTCGGGTCGCCCGTCGCGTCGGGCCTCGACAGCGGTCGGTGCCGATTGGGCGGGCCCGCCCGCCGGCCGCGTAGCGCCGTCCACCGCCCGTACCGAGCAGTTCACGTACGTCTGCCACCATCGGGCCGTGGACTACCCGAACGACCAGGCACCTGGCGCACCGATCCGCTCCGGCATCCCGGAGCACGGCCGCATACCGAAGTACTACGCGGTCAAGGCCCGCATCGCCTCGCTCCTGGGCGAGTTGGGCGAAGGCGGACTGCTGCCCACCGAACGGGAGCTGGCCCAGCGCCACGAGGTCTCGCGCGAGACCGTGCGCCAGGCCCTGCGCGAACTCCTGCTGGAGGGGCGGCTGCGGCGGCAGGGGCGCGGCACCGTCGTCGCCGGGCCCAAACTGGAGCAGCCGCTCTCCCTCGCCAGCTACACCGAGGGCGTCCGCCGCCAGGGCCGGCGGCCCGGCCGCCGCCTCATCGGCCTGGAGCGCTTCCCCTGCCCCGAGGCGCTCGCCGCCGACATCGGGGTCGAGCGGGGCGAGCCGGTCTGGCACCTGGAGCGGGTGCTCCTCGCCGACGACGAGCGCGTCGGCCTGGAGAGCACGTACGTCGGCGTCGCCCGCGTCCCGGACCTGGACACCCGGTTCGACCCCGACTCCTCCTTCTACGCCCACCTCCGCGACCGCCTCGGCATCGCCTTCGGCGACGCGGACGAGCGCATCGAGACCGTGCTCGCCACCCCCCGCGAGGCCCTGCTCGTCGGGACCCCGCCCGCCCTGCCGATGCTCCTGATCCACCGGCTCTCGCGGGACACCGACGGGCGGCCGCTGGAGCGGGTGCGGACGCTGTTCCGGGGGGACCGCTTCTCCTTCTCCGCCCGCCTCGGACCCCAGGACTGACCCGACTCCCCGCGCCGGAGCGCCCGTTCGCATCACGGAAAGGTAACGGGTCTGGTCCAAGCTTGGGGGGTCGTTCACCGTCCCGTCGGTGACCGGTCGCGTGCGGGACACGCGCCGCGAGGAACGTGGCCGCCGTGAGAGTCATCGTCGTTGGAGCCGGCGTGGTGGGAACCATGCACGCCTGGCACGCAGTCAACCGCGGCCACGAGGTCGTCCAGATCGAGCGCGAGAGCGAGGCACGCGGGGCATCCCTCCGCAACTTCGGACAGATATGGGTCAGCGGCCGGGCCGGCGGCGAGGAGCTGGAGACCGCCCTGCGCGCCCGTGAGCTGTGGGAGGGCATCGGGGAGCGGGTGCCGCGGGTCGGCTTCCGGCCCTGCGGCTCGCTCACCCCGCTGCGCACCGGCCGCGAGGCCGCCGTCGCCGAGGCGGCCGTCGCCCGCCCCGACGCGGCGGCGCGCGGCTACAAGCTGCTCACCGCCGGGGAGGCCCGCGCGATCAACCCCGCCCTGCGGGGCGCGTTCACCGCGGCCCTGTGGTGCGAGCGGGACGCGGCGGTCGAACCCCGCACCGCCCAACTCGCCCTCAAGGAGGCCCTGCTCGCCTCCGGCCGCTACACCTTCCTCGGCGGCCGCGAGATCCGCGAGGTGGTGGGCGCCGGTTCGGTCCGCGACGACCACGGCGACGTCCACACCGGCGACGCCGTGATCCTGGCGACCGGCGCCTGGCTCGGCGGACTCGTCCGCGAACTCGCCGGCCCCGATCTGCCCGTGCGCCGCGTCCGCCTCCAGATGATGCAGACCGACCCGCTCGGCGAACCGCTCACCACCTCCGTCGCCGACGCCGACAGCTTCCGCTACTACCCCGCCTACCGGGGCGACGCGCTGGACGCCCTCAACGCCGGCCAGCCGCAGGACGCGGTCGCCGCCCGGCACCGTATGCAACTCCTCATGGTGCAGCGGAGCGACGGCGGGCTGACCATCGGCGACACCCACGAGTACGAGCACCCCTTCGCCTTCGACACCGTCGAGGAGCCGTACGAGCACCTCACCCGCGTCGTCGAGGACTTCCTCGGCCGCCCGCTGCCCCGCGTCCGGCGCCGCTGGGCGGGCGTCTACGCCCAGTGCACGGACACCTCCCGCGTCGTCCACCGGCAGCAGGTGCGCGACGGGGTCTGGCTCGTCACCGGGCCCGGCGGGCGCGGCATGACGTGCTCGCCCGCCATCGCAGAGACGACCGCCGACGAACTGGGCTGGTGAACCAGATGACTTCCCCCGCGCATCCCGCGAACGACCGCTTCGACCTCGTCGTCCTCGACATGGCCGGGACCACCGTCGCCGACGGCGGCCTCGTCGAGCAGGCTTTCTCCGCCGCCGCCGAACGCCTCGGCGTGGAGCCCGGATCGGCCGAGCACGCCCGCCAACTCGCCTACGTACGGGCCACCATGGGCGAGTCCAAGATCTCCGTCTTCCGGCACCTCTTCGGCCGGGAGGACAAGGCCCAGCACGCCAACACCGCCTTCGAGGAGGCGTACGGGTCCCTCGTCGACGGCGGCCGCGTCGCCGCCCTCCCCGGCGCCCGCGAGACCGTGGAGCGGCTCACCGACGAGGGCCGCACCGTCGTCCTGACCACCGGCTTCGCCCGCCCCACCCAGGACGCCATCCTCGCCGCCCTCGGCTGGCAGGACCTCGTCCCCCTCACCCTCTGCCCGGCCGACGCGGGCGGCCGGGGCCGCCCCTACCCGGACATGGTCCTCGCCGCCTTCCTGCGCACCGGAGCCGTGGACGACGTCCGGCACGTCGCGGTGGCCGGGGACACCTCGTACGACATGCTCAGCGGCGTCCGCTCCGGCGCGGGGATCGTCGCCGGGGTCCTCACCGGCGCGCACGACGCCGACCAGTTGGCCCGGCACGGCGCGACCGGCGTCCTCGGCTCCGTCGCGGAGCTGCCCGACCTGATCGCGCGGGCCGAGGCGTGACCGGGGCCGCCGCCGCGCCCAGCGGCATCCGCTTCGACGGCGTCACCGTGGCGTACGGGAGCAACGTCGTCCTGGACCGGCTCGACCTCACCGTGGAGCCGGGCGAGGTGATGGCCCTCCTCGGGCCCTCCGGCTCCGGGAAGACCACCGCCCTGCGGGCCGTCGCCGGGTTCGTCCGGCCGGCGTCCGGGCGGGTCCTCCTCGGGGGCCGGGACGTCACCGCCCTGCCCCCGCACCGGCGGGGCATCGGCATGGTCGTCCAGCAGTACGCCCTCTTCCCGCACCTCAAGGTCAAGGACAACGTGGCCTTCGGGCTCAAGGCCCACCGCACCCCGAAGGCCGACATCCCCGGCCGGGTCGCCGAGGCGCTCGACCTCGTCGGCATGGCCGCCTACGCCGACCGCCACCCCCGCGAACTCTCCGGCGGCCAGCAGCAGCGCGTCGCCATCGCCCGCGCCCTGGCCATCCGCCCCGGCGTCCTGCTCCTGGACGAACCGCTCTCCGCGCTCGACGCCACCCTGCGCTCGGGGATGCTCGCGGAGCTGGCCCGGCTCCACCGCGAGCTGCCGGACGTCTCCATCCTCTACGTCACCCACGACCAGGTCGAGGCGCTGACCCTCGCGGACCGGATCGCCGTCATGGACCGGGCCCGGCTCCAGGACTGCGGCACCCCCCAGGAGCTGTACCGCCGCCCGCGCACCGAGTTCACCGCCTCGTTCGTCGGCAACGCCAACCTCCTCCCGGTCACCGTCACCGGACCGGGCCGCGTCGCCCTGGCCGGGGCCGACGGCCGGGCCGGGACCACCGCGCTCACCGCCCCCACCGGCGACGCCGCCCCGCAAGCCGCCGCCACCCTCTGCGTCCGGCCGCACCTGGTCGGCCTCGGCGACGGGCCCAACGCGCTCACCGGCACCGTCACCGAGGTCCAGTGGCGCGGCTCCACCCACCGCGTCCACGCCGACGTCGGCGGCCACCGCGTCCTGGCCGACCTGCGCGAACTGCGCGAGCCCCCGGTCCTCGACGCCCCCGTCACCCTCCACTTCGCCGCCGAGGACGCGGTGCTGCTCCCGGCGGGCACGGCGCCCTCCCAGCCCGCGGAGGCCGTCCGGGACAGCCCCGTGCAGAAGGCGGGGGCCGGCCATGGCTAGCACCGCCGCGACGCACGCACCCGCCGAAACGCCGACGCCCGCCGAAACGCCGACGCCCACCGGACCGGCCCCGGCCGGCGCACGCGCCCCCCGCCGCGTCCCCGCCTGGCTCTGGGCGCTGCCGCCCGTCGTCGTCCTCGCGCTCGGCTTCCTCTACCCGCTGGCCCTCGTCGTCCAGCAGTCCTTCACCCCCGACGAGGGCGGCGTCTCGCTCGACCCGTACGCCGACGTCTTCGCCTCCGACGTCTTCCGCTCCGCGCTGACCACCACGGTCTGGCTCGCCGTCGGCTCGACCGCGGGCTGCCTCGTCCTCGGGTTCACGCTCGCGCTGGTCATCGCGTTCGTCCCGTTCCCCGGCGGCCGGGCGGTCGCCCGGTTCGTCGACGTCTTCCTGTCCTTCCCGTCCTTCCTGATCACCCTGGCCCTGCTGTTCGTCTACGGCACGGTCGGCATGGCCAACGGCCTGTGGACCGGGGCCACGGGGGCGGCGGACGGGCCGTTCCACTTCCTGACCACCCCCTGGGGCGTCCTGCTGGCCGAGATCACCTACTTCACGCCGTTCGTCATGCGCCCGCTGCTCGCCGCGTTCTCCCAACTCGACACCGGCCAGTTGGAGGTCGCCTCCTCCCTCGGCGCGGGGCCCGTGCGGATCGTGCGCCAGGTGATCCTCCCCGAGGCGCTGCCGGCCCTCGCGGCGGGCGGCAGCCTCGTCCTGGTCATGTGCCTCAACGAGTTCGGGATCGTCCTGTTCACCGGGGCGAAGGGCGTCACGACGCTGCCGATGCTCGTCTACAGCAAGGCGATCCTGGAGTCGGACTACCCGGCCGCCTGCGTCGTCGCCGTCGTCAACATCGCGATCTCCGTGGGCCTCTACGGCCTCTACCGGGTGGTGAGCCGCCGTGCTGGTGCATAGCCGGGCCGGGAAGTGGGCCACCTGGGCCGTCTTCCTCCTCCTCTTCGTCCCGCTGTTCGCGGTCCCCCTGCTCGTCATCCTCGCCGCGTCCCTCTCCACCAACTGGTCGGGCGCCTTCCCCTCCGGCCCCACCGCCGAGCGGTACGCCGCCGCCACGAGCGGCGACTCGCTGCGGGCGCTCACCACCAGCCTGGTCACGGCCCTGGCCGCCAGCGTGTTCGCGCTGGGCCTCGGCGGCTGGGCGGCGCTGGCCGCCGCCTCCCTGCGCAAACGCGGGAAGCGGCTCCTGGACGCGCTGTTCATCCTCCCGGTCGCCGTGCCCTCGGTCGTCGTCGGCCTCGCCGTGCTCGTCGCCTTCAGCCAGCCGCCGCTCCTGCTCAACGGGACGCGGTGGATCGTGATCATCGCCCACACCGTCCTGGTCACGGCGTTCGCCTACCAGTCGGTCGCGGCGGCCGTACGCCGGCTGGACCCGATGTACGAACAGGCCGCGGCCGGACTCGGCGCGGGGCCCGCACGGGTCCTGTGGCAGGTCAGGCTGCCGCTCCTGCTGCCCTCGCTCACCTCGGCGGCCGGGCTCTGCTTCGCCCTGTCCATGGGGGAGTTGAGCGCCACCATGATGCTCTACCCGCCCGACTGGACCCCGCTCCCGGTGCACATCTTCGCCGCCACCGACCGGGGCTCCCTCTTCACCGGCGCCGCCCTCGCCGTGGTCCTGATGACGGCGACGCTCCTCGTCCTGGCCGCCGTCTCCCGCATCCGCACCCGCGCCTCCTACCGATGAACCCGGCGCCCACCCCTCCCAGGAGAAGACCTCCCATGCGCACCTCCACCCACCGCCTGACCCGGCCCGTCGCCGCCCTCGGCGCGCTCTCCCTCGCCGCCGTCGCCCTCACCGCCTGCGGGGGCGCCTCCACCGCCTCCGACGAGAAGTCCGTCACCGTCTACAGCGCCGACGGCCTCAAGGGCGAGAACGGCGACGGCTGGTACGACAAGGTCTTCAAGGACTTCGAGAAGAAGACCGGCATCAAGGTCCGGTACGTGGAGGGCGGCTCCGGCGAGATGGTGCAGCGCGCCGCCCGCGAGAAGTCCAACACCCAGGCCGACGTGCTGGTCACCCTGCCGCCCTTCATCCAGCAGGCCGACGCCAAGGGGCTGCTGACGGCGTACGAGCCCGAGGGCGCCGACCAGGTCGACGGCGCCGACCGGGCCGCCGACGGGAAGTGGACCTCGGTCGTCAACAACTACTTCGGGTTCGTCTACAACAAGAAGGAGTTGACCACCCCGCCCCGGACCTGGGAGGAGCTGCTGAAGGGCTCCTACAAGGAGAAGGTGCAGTACTCCACCCCCGGCGTCGCGGGCGACGGCACCGCCGTCCTCATCAAGGCCCTGCACGACTTCGGCGGCCAGGAGCCGGCCATGGAGTACCTGAAGAAGCTCCAGACCAACAACGTCGGCCCGTCCGCCTCCACCGGCAAGCTCGCCCCCAAGGTCGACAAGGGCGAACTCCTCGTCGCCAACGGGGACGTCCAGATGAACTTCGCCCAGTCCAAGGACATGCCCAACCTGGGCATCTGGTTCCCCGCCAAGGGCGGCGGGAAGCCCACCAGCTTCGCCCTGCCGTACGCGGCCGGGCTCGTCGCCGACGCCCCGCACAGCGAGAACGGCAAGAAGCTGCTCGACTTCATGCTCTCCGAGCAGGCCCAGCGCGACGTCAGCGCCGTCGGCGGGGGCTTCGCCGCCCGCAAGGACATCAAGGCCACCGACGCCAACGCCGTGGAGCTGGCCGGGCTGATGGAGGGCGTGGAGATCTTCGAGCCGGACTGGGCGGACATCGGCGCCAACCTGGACGCGTACATCGACGCCTGGAAGTCGGCCACCGGAAGCTGACCGGCCACCCGCCGGCCACGGACGGCTGCGAACGTCCGGACCCGGCCCACTGATCTCGCCGGGGTAACGGGTCCGGTCCGGGGCGGCGACCGCCCCGGACCGGCCCCACCGCGCCACGGCACGCCCCGGCGCACGTCCCACCGCACGACCCGTCACCACCCGTCCTGTCCCGTCACGTCCGCTCCTTTGGAGGACCACGTGTCCCGAGGCATGTCCCGACGCTCCGTGCTCACCACCACCGCCGCGGCCGCCACGGCCGCCGCCGTCGCCCCGCTCGCCACCGCCACCGCCGCCTCCGCCGCGGCGACCGCCGCACCCGCCCTCCCCGAGGGCACCAGCCGGGACAAGGTCCTGGTCGTCGGCATGGACGGGCTGCGCCACGACGTCATCGCCGCCGCCAGGGCCCCGCACCTCAAGGCGATGATGGCGAACGGCACGTACGGCACCTCGCTGCTGTACGCCAACCCGATGGCCGCCACCTCCTCCGGCCCCGGCTGGTCCACGATCTCCACCGGCGTCTGGCCCGACAAGCACGGCGTGCGGGACAACACCTTCGCCGGGAAGAACTACGGGAAGTACCCCGGCCTCCTCGCCCGCCTCTCCCAGGTCCGGCCGCAGCTCTCCACGTACGCGGCCGTCGACTGGAAGCCCCTGGACACCCAGGGCACGGTCACCGCCGGGGCGGACGCCAAGCTCGTCCTGGACGGCGACGCCGACGGCTACACCGGCCACGACGCCGCCATCGCCGCCGAGACCGAGGCGGTCCTGCGCGACCGCAACCCGGACGTCCTGTTCGTCTACTTCGGCCAGACCGACATCGTCGGCCACAACTCCGGCGCGGCCAGCGCCGTGTACCGCGAGGCCATCGACGTCCAGGACGCCCACCTCGGCCGCCTCCTCGCCGCGATCAAGGCCCGCCCCGCGTACGCGAGCGAGCGGTGGACCGTCATCGTCACCACCGACCACGGCCACACCGACGCCGGCGGCCACGGCGGCAGCGCCGTCGAGGAGCGGCGCACCTTCGTCCTCGCCCAGGGCCCCGGCATCGCGGCCGGCGCCCGCCCCGCCGACACCCGCCTGGTCGACGTCGCCGCCACCGTGTTCCGGCAGCTCGGCATCGTCCCCGACCCCGCCTGGGGCCTGGACGGCAAGCCGATCCAGGAGCGCTCCACCGACCCGTTCGAGACGCTGTACCCGGCGCTCGCCGGCCGCGCGGACGAGACCGGCGTCCCGGCGGGCGTCCTCGGCTGGACGCACACCGCGCCCAGCGGCTGGTCCGTCGCCAACTCCGCGATGGGCACCGGCGGTGTGGCGGAGTGGCGCGGCTGGTCCTTCGCCACCGACGAGTTCTGGAGCCGCAGCCAGCGCGACCAGTACCGCGAACTGAACGTCCGCGCACGGGGCGTCTTCGCGGTCGCCGACTCCGACGAGTGGGCGGACAAGACCCACTCCGGCACGTTCGACTCCACGCTCGCCACCCCGGCGTACGCGGTCGCCGGCAAGCGCACCGTGACGCTCGGCTTCACCACCCTGTACCGGCAGGAGGGCAGCCAGAGCGCCCAGGTCCTCGCCTCCTGGAACGGCGGCGCCCCGGTCCTCGTCCGCTCCTACACCGCGGACGTCATCTCGCAGACCCAGTCGCTGACCCTGGACGTCCCGCCCGGCGCCGCCAACGTGGGCTTCCGCTTCCGCTACACCGGCTCCAACAACTGGTACTGGGTGATCGACGGGGTCACCGTGACCTCCGACTAATTATGCTGGGGGCGCCGGGACGGCGTGGTCCGGGCACCCCCAGCACGCAGTGCGTACGGCAGGAGTCCCGACACATGGCAGAGCGCAAGCCGATCACATCCTGGCTGACCGACATGGACGGAGTCCTCATCCACGAGGGCACGCCGATCCCCGGCGCCGACGCCTTCATCAAGCGGCTGCGCGATTCCGGGCTGCCCTTCCTCGTCCTCACCAACAACTCCATCTACACCGCGCGCGACCTCCACGCCCGGCTGAACCGCATGGGCCTGGACGTGCCGGTGGAGAACATCTGGACCTCCGCGCTGGCCACCGCCCAGTTCCTGGACGACCAGCGCCCCGGCGGCACCGCGTACGTCATCGGCGAGGCCGGCCTCACCACCGCCCTGCACGACATCGGGTACGTGCTCACCGACCACGCCCCGGACTACGTGGTGCTCGGCGAGACCCGCACGTACAGCTTCGAGGCGCTCACCAAGGCGATCCGGCTGATCAACGCCGGCGCCCGCTTCATCTGCACCAACCCCGACGAGACCGGCCCCTCCGCCGAGGGCCCGCTGCCCGCCACCGGCTCGGTCGCCGCCCTCATCACCAAGGCCACCGGCAAGGAGCCGTACTTCGCGGGCAAGCCCAACCCGCTGATGATGCGGACCGGGCTCAACGCCATCGGCGCGCACTCCGAGACCAGCGCCATGATCGGCGACCGGATGGACACCGACGTGCTGGCGGGCCTGGAGGCGGGGATGCAGACCTTCCTGGTCCTCACCGGGCTGACGTCGCTCGGGGACATCGACCGCTACCCGTTCCGGCCCTCGACCATCGTCGACTCCATCGCCGACCTGGTCGACCTCGTCGAGGCGCCCGACCCCGCCGAGCCGGCCGACCGGTCCTGACCCGCGCGCGGCCCGCGTCCGCGGTCGCCCCAACGGCGGACTGCGGATGCGGGCCGCGCCCGCAGGCGTGAACCTTCCGGTAGGAGGTTCACGATGCGTTCACTGCCCCTCACCATCTGTGCCGCGGCGGCGGCCGCGCTCATAGCCGCGCCGGCGCCCGCCGCTCTGGCGTCCCCGGCCGCCCCGGCCGGTGACGACGACCGAGGCGCCGTCTCGGTCACCCCCTCCACGATCGCCCCCGGCGGGCGCGTGGAGCTGTGGACCGACGCCTGCGGCAGGGGCCGCGCGGCGAAGGGACGGTCCGACGCCTTCGCCGCGGAGGCCCACTTCACCCCCGCCGAGGAACAGGGCCTCTTCGCCGAGGCCCGCATCCGGCCCGACGCCGCCCCCCGCTCCTACGACGTCCGGGTGGTGTGCGAGGGCGGCGGGGGCCGGGCCGCCGGCACGCTCACCGTCATCCACCACACCCGCCCCTCGCCCGCGGCCCCCGTCAAGGCGGGCGGCGGAGGGACGGCCGCCCTCGCCGAACGGTCCGCGTCCCAGGGCCCCGGCGCCCGGCACGCGGTGACCGGTCTGGCGCTCGCCGCCGTCGCGGCCGTCGCCGTCGCCCTGCGCAGCTCGCGCCGCCGCCGCCCGACCGCGGAGTGACGTGAGCGCCCCGGACCGCCCGGCGGGCGCCGGGCGACCGCTCACCGGAGTGGCCTGGGCCGTGCTGCTGCTCGGCCTCTGGCTCTGGGGCCGGGAGACCGGGGGGCCCGGCGGCCCGACGGGGCCCACCACCGGCGACGTCGCCGCGGTCGGCCGCCCGCTCGCCACCCCGCTGCCCCCGGCCCGCGCACCGCTCGACGCGGCGGCCCCCGAGCGCGTCGAGGTTCCCTCCGTGGGCATCTCGGCCCCCGTCGTCCCACGCGGCCTGGACGAGGACGGGGCCGTCGAACCGCCCCCGTACGGGATGCCGGGGACCGCCGGCTGGTACGGCGACGGCGCCGCACCCGGAGCCGAGGGCCCGTCCCTGTTCGTCGGCCACGTGGACACCGAGACGAAACCGGCCGTCTTCTACGGGCTCAGCGCGGTGAGGCCGGGCGCGCTGGTGCGGGTCGCCCGCAGCGACGGCACCGTCGCGGAGTTCACCGTGGACGACGTCCAGGTCGTCACCCGCGAACGCTTCGACGCCCGGCGGGCCTACGGACCCCGCGAGGACGGCCGGGCCGAGCTGCGGCTGATCACCTGCGGCGGCACGTACGACCGCCGGACCCGCTCGTACTCCGCGAACGTGGTGGTCTCCGCCTACCTCACCGGCGCGACGGGGGCGGGGGACGCGCGGGGCCCCGCGTGACAGCCGTCTGCCCCGACGGACGGCCGAGGCCGTTCATCGGGGCAGACGGAGCGGACCGTGTCAGCCGTTGCGCTGGGCGCTGCGGCGACGCATGGCGAACAGCAGGCCGCCACCGGCCAGGAGCAGGGCCGCGGCCCCGCCCGCGATGGCCGTGGTGTTGCTGCTGCCGGTCTCGGCGAGGTCGCCGGAACCACCCGCGGCGGGCTGCGACTCGGTCGCCGACGGCGTGGGGGCCGGCTCGCCCGGCGTCGACGGGGTGGCCGACGGCGTGTCCGACGGGGCGGTGGAAGGCGCGTCGGAGGGCGTCTCGGAGGGCACGTCCGAAGGCGTGTCCGAGGGTGTGGTGGACGGCGTCGCCTCGGGGGACGGCTCCGTGGACGGGCTCTGGCTCGGGGACGGCGCGCTCGGCTCCGGAACCGGCGGCTTCGTCACACAGTTCTCGCCACCCTCGGGGCCGTTCCAGGCGGCGATCAGCTTGTCACCGATGACCGGGCTGTCGGGGCCCTTCGGGGCGGGCCCGTGGCCCTCGCCCGTCTGGCCGTCGTAGCGCGTGCTGCCCTTGTACAGGTCGATCTGCCCGAAGCAGCCCGCGTCGGGCACGGGGATGGTGAGCGTGTCGGACGCCCCGTCCGCGACGCTGGCGGTGTCGAAGCCGACCAGCACCTGCTGCCCCGACGTCGCGAACGTCGGGCCGTGCGCCAGGTAGGAGGCCAGCGAGACGGTGCAGCCGCCACCGTCCCCGCGCACCTCCAGGCTGATGGTGCCGTCGGCGGCCGGGGTGATGCCGGGGAGGCCCTTGCGGGCGGTCCACGGCTTGCCGTCCGACAGGAAGGCGCACTTGGTCTCGGCCGGGTCGACGCCGCCCGGCAGCGTCCGGGGCTGGGTGTAGCCGGTGGCGTCCTTGTCGCGCCATCCGGCGCCGCCGTCGGCGGCAGCGGTGCCGGTGGCCGCCACGGTCGCCCCGAGAACCAGGGCTATGGACACCGGCACACGCCGGGCGTAGCTGTGCAGCATGGATTTCCTTTTTTTCTGATGCATGGCAGGAGGGAGCCCGGCTGGAAGATCGACTCCAGGGCGCGCGTATGGCAGCACGCAACGCGCCACTGAGAAGGGGGAATCACCCGGAACGCCCTGTGGGCCGGGCTCAAGAGGCATATTCGCCGTAGATCAAATAGATGTCAACGGACGCCGGACGAACGAGTCCGCAAGGTGACACGCCGGGCGGACTCCGCCCGTCCGGCCGTGTGTTCCGCCGGGGCGGATCCGCCCGCCGCGTCGCCGTCGGGGGCCGGGCCGGGGGCGCCGCGGGCCGCGCACCGCACCCTTCGCGGTCGCGTGTCGACGCGGCGGCGCGGATGTGTGCGCCGCCTCCTGCCGGGCGACGGCAGGGCATGGGGCGGGGAATCCGTTCGAAGTCCCCGGGGCGAGCCGTTCCGGCCGCGCGCGCGGCGCTGGGTGCCGAGGGGGGCGCGAAACGGCGAAGCCCCCTCACGTTCCGTGAGGGGGCTTCGCCTGTGCGTGCGCCGTCAGGGACTCGAACCCCGGACCCGCTGATTAAGAGTCAGCTGCTCTAACCAACTGAGCTAACGGCGCCTGCTGACCTGGAGAACTCTACCCGACCTCGAAGGGTGCTCCAGACCATTTACCGGCCGCCACGCCCCGTCGGATGGTCGTTTTTTCCCATCAATCCGTCAAAATGCCTTATATCGGCAGAGTTGGGCCAGTGGCGTCCGCCCCGGCCGCGACCGAAGAAATCCTGACGAGTGACGAGTGCGGAGGGGAAGCACATGCCTGTGCCGGTCTTCGAGGAGTACGAGCCCGCCATCGACTGCACGTGTCCGGGGTGCGCCCTGCGACGGCGGGCCGCCGCGAGGGCCCTGCCGGTGCGGCACGGCGGCCACCCGGCCGCCCACGGCGCCCGCCGCGCCCTGGTCCTGGCCACCGCCGCCGGGGTGGTCCTGTCCTGCGGTGCCGCCGGCGCGGCGGCCGCGGGCCACGCCCCCGGACCCCCGTACGCCGACGGGGGCGCCGACCCCGAACCGGCGACGCCGCAGGGCGAGCGGGGCCCGCTGAAGGGCGCGGGCGCGTCGGGGCCCCCGTCCGCCGGGTCGGCCCTGCCCAGGACGACGCGGGCCGAGATCATCGAGCGGGCCGAGAGGTGGGTGGCCGCGAAGGTCCCGTACGACATGGGCAGGCACTGGTCGGACGGCTACCGGCAGGACTGCTCCGGCTACGTCTCGATGGCCTGGAACCTCGGCGGCAACGAGTGGACCGGCAGCCTCGCCGCCTTCGGCACCCGGATCGCCCGCGCCGACCTCCAGCCCGGCGACATCCTCCTCTTCCACGACGCGGCCGACCCCTCCATGGGCTCCCACGTCACGATCTTCGGCGGCTGGGCCGACTCCGCGCGCACCCGTTACATCGCCTACGAGCAGGCGCGCCCGCGGACGCGGAAGCAGTCGACGCCCATGGCGTACTGGAACAACTCCGACCGCTATGTGGCGTACCGGTACAAGGGGCTCGGCGACGGCGCCTCCGGGTCGGACTCCGCCACGGCCTTCCCCGGCGTCCACCGGTTCGGCCCCGGCGCCGACAACGAGCACGTCGCCCGACTCGGCCGGATGCTGGTCCAGCGGGGCGCCCGGCGCTTCTACGCGGTCGGACCGGGGCCCGTGTGGGGGTCGGCGGACCGGCGCGCGACGGAGGCGTTCCAGCGCGCCCAGGGCTGGCGGGGCGAGGAGGCCGACGGCATCCCCGGACCGGGCACCTGGCGGCTGCTGGCCACCGGCGGCGGCCGTTCCATCCCGGCCGCCGACGCGAGCGGCGGCACGGAAGCGGTCCCGGTCTTCCCCGGACGGGACTATTTCCGGCCGGGTCGGTCCAACAGCCATGTCGATCGGCTCGGCAGGCAGTTGGTGGAGAAGGGATACGGCCGGCACTACGCGACCGGACCCGGCCGGCGCTGGACCGAGGCCGACCGCCGCAACGTCGAGGCGTTCCAGCGGGCCCAGGGCTGGCGCGGCGGCGCGGCCGACGGCTATCCGGGGCCGGAGACCTGGCGCCGGCTCTTCGCGTGACGGACGTCGCGGACGCGACGGACGGGACGCAGGTGACGCACGTGACGGAAAGGAAACGGGAACCGGTGACCCCAGACGACGACCAGACCCCCCGCCCCACGGACGACCACCTTCCGCCGCCCCTGCAAGGCCCGCCGTACAAGGGGACCCCGCCGCCGCTGTTCAGGAGCGCCGCGCCTCCGCCGCCGTCCGGGACCGGGCCGGCCGGGGCGCCGCCGCCGCTGTTCGAGAGCGTGGCGGAGACGGCCCCGCCGGTGTCCCGGCCCGTGCCCTCCGGGCCGCCGCCGCCCCTGTTCAGAAGCGTGGCGGAGGAGCCCCCGCCGACACCGCGGGGCGTGCCCGGCGGGGGCCCGTCGCCGGTGTCGCAGGGGGTGGCCGGTGGGGGTCCGCTGCCGTCGCCCCAGGGTGTGGCCGCCGGTGGGCCGTCGCCGGTGGCCGGGGGTGCGGAAGGGGCCGCCCCGCCGCCGGGTGCGAACGGGGAGCCGGGCCGGGCCGCCGCCGTGTTCCCCGACCCCGCCGGTCCCGGTGCCGGTCCCGGCCTTGAGTGCGGTCCGGGCTCCGGTGTGGGCCCCGGCTCCGGTGTGGGCTCAGGTCCGGGCTCCGACCCCGCCCGCCCCGGTGCCGGTCCCGGCCTTGGCTCAGGCCCCGGCTCTGGTGTGGGCTCCGGTGTGGGCCCCGGCTCCGGTGTGGGCTCAGGTCCGGGCTCCGGTTTCGGTCCGGGCTCCGACCCCGCCCGCCCCGGTGCCGGTGCCGGTCCCGGCCTTGGCTCAGGCCCCGGCTCTGGTGTGGGCTCCGGTGTGGGCCCCGGCTCCGGCGTGGGCTCAGGTGCGGGCTCCGGTTTCGGTCCGGGCTCCGACCCCGCCCGCCCCAGTGCCGGTCCTGGCCCCGGTCCGGGCCCCCATCCCGGTCCCGGCGTGAGCCCCGCCTCGGACGCCGCCATCACGGACGCCGCGCCCCCGCCCCCCGCGCCCCCGGACGCGGCTCCGTCCCGATCGGCCCCGTGCCCCGACCGCGAGGCCGCCCCCGGCGGGGCCCCGGACCGCCGCGTCGCCGACCGCCCGGCCTCGGGCTCCGCGTCCGCCGCGCGGACCGTCGCGCCGGACGGGGCCGCGCGCCTCACCCCCGCCCGGCAGACGGCGACGCGCTCCTCGGCGGAGCGGACGCCGCATCCCCCGTACGGGGCGGAGCCGACCGGCGGCGCAACCCGAGGGCGGGGCGCGGCGGCCGGCCCCGGACCCGACACCGGGCTGGACCTCGTGCTGGACCTGGCCCCCGGCGAACGGGCCGCCTCCGCCACGTTCTCCGTGCCCGCCCCCGCCGTCACGGCGCCGTCCGCCGCGACCGCCTCGTCCTCCGGCCGCCGCCCCTGCGTCATCGCCAACGAGTCCACCGCCTCCATCCCCGTACACCTGCTCTTCCGCGACGACCCGGAGTCCGCCGAAGCGGCGGCGCTGCCCGCCGCGCTGGCCCGCCGCCCCGCCGCCGGGGACCGCGCGCCGGCCACCCGGCGGCCCCCGCAGCCGCGTGCGCCGCGGGCCCGGATGCGGCCGCCGACCCGGCCCGCCCCGGACGCCGATCCCCGGCTCGTCGAGCGGGCCGGGCCCGTCCTGCCCGGTTCCGCCGCCCTCCTCGTCGGCGCGGCCGCGACCGCCGGGGGGCTGGCCGTCCTGTGGTGGCGCGGAGCGCTGCCCGCTCCCTGGCAGACGGCGGTGGGCCTCGCCCCCCGCGCCGACGCGGGTGTCGGCGCGGTCGGCTGGGGCCTCCTGGCCGTGCTGGTCACCGTGGCGCTCCTCGCGTTCGGCGGCCTCGGCCGGGGCCGGGTCGGGTACGCGTGGGTGCTCACGCTCTTCGGCGACTACCGGGGCAGCGTCCGCCGCACCGGGCTCGTCTGGGTCTCGCCCCTGCTGCTGCGCCGCCGCGTCGACGTACGGCTGCGGCACTGGCGCAGCGAGCCGCTGCCCGCCGTGGACGCGCACGGCACCGCGCTGCGCGTGGTCGTCCTGGTGGTGTGGCGGATCACGGACACCGTGCGGGCCGTGTTCGGCGTCGAGGACCACGAGGCGTACCTGAGCGCCCAGGTCGAGGCGGCGCTGGCCCGCGTCCTGTCGCAGTTGCCCGCCGACGCGTTCCTGGAGGACGCGCCGACGCTGCGCGACGCGGAGGCGGTCGGCGACGCGCTGACCGGGATGCTGAGGGCGGAGTGCGCGCCCGTGGGCGTGGAGGTGTACGCGGCGCAGCCGACCGGCATCGAGTACGCCCCCGAGGTGGCGGCGGCGATGCAGCGGCGGCGGGTCGCCGCCATCGACGCCCGGCACCGCGACAGCGTGCTCACCTCCGTGGTGGACGCGGTCGACGACACGGTCGACCGTCTCACCTCGCGCGGCCTCGTCGAGCTGGACGACTACGAACGCAAGGCGCTGGTCAGGGATCTGACGGTGGCTTTCTACACCGGTCGCGGCGGGGGAGGGGGCGGGGGCGCGGCGTGAGCGTCGGGGGAGCGCCGTCGCGGGCCGCGGGAATATCCAAGGGGAATTGGTCTGGACATGTTCACGTCCTGTCAATAATCTGGACCTTGGTCTAGACCGCAGTACGCACGACCCCGCACCAAGCGCGCAGCACGTGAGCAATGCTCAAGGAGCCTCCCCCACGTTCAAGAGGAGCGACAGCAATGCGGAAAAGGGCAAGCGCGGCCGTACTCGGCCTGGCGATCGCGGGCGTCTCGGTGCTCGCGGCCAACCCGGCCAGCAGCCACGGCTACACGGATTCCCCCATCAGCCGCCAGAAGCTCTGTGCCAACGGCACGGTGACCGGCTGCGGCAACATCCAGTGGGAGCCGCAGAGCGTCGAGGGGCCCAAGGGCTTCCCGGCGGCCGGACCGGCGGACGGCAAGATCTGCTCCGGCGGCAACGGGCAGTTCGCCCAGCTCGACGACCCGCGCGGCGGCAACTGGCCCGCCACCCAGGTCACCGGCGGACAGGGCTACAGCTTCCGCTGGCAGTTCACCGCCCGTCACTCCACGAGTGACTTCCGCTACTACATCACCAAGGACGGCTGGGACTCCACCAAGCCGCTCACCCGCGCGGCTCTCGAGTCGCAGCCGTTCATGACCGTGCCGTACGGGAACAAGCAGCCCCCGTCCACCCTGTCCCACCAGGGCACGATCCCCACCCAGAAGAACGGCAAGCACGTCATTCTCGCCGTCTGGAACGTCGCGGACACACCCAACGCGTTCTACGCGTGCTCCGACGTCAAGTTCTGACGCATCCGGTCACCGGGGGGGGGGGGGGGGGGGGGGGGGGGGGGGCCCGGCCCCCCCCCCCCCCCCCGGGGGGGGGGGGGGGGGGGAGGGGGGGGGGGGGGGGGGGGGGGGGGGGGGGGGTGGGTTTCTTT
>NZ_JBVJCD010000009.1:0-64404 GCF_055588985.1 Streptomyces sp. NPDC041970 | reverse complement strand
CGGGCCCCGACCCCCCCTAAACCCCCCCCCTACCCCCCCCCCCCCTTCCCCCCCCCACCCCCCCCCCCCCCCCCCGGAGCCCGTACAGCACAGTGGGCGGTCTCCGCGAAGGAGACCGCCCACTGGGTGTCGTGCGCCGTCAGGGACTCGAACCCCGGACCCGCTGATTAAGAGTCAGCTGCTCTAACCAACTGAGCTAACGGCGCCTGCTGACTCGAAAATAATACCTGGTCTCCGGGGGTGCTGATGACACGCGCCCCGAGACCCCGCGCCTGCCCGGTCCTACAGCGCCAGCGACAGCAGCACCGGCGCCGCCCGGCGGCTCAGCGTCTCGGCCGCCGCCCGCAGCCGGTGCGCCTCCTGGACCGGCAGCGACAGGGCGAGGCAGCCCGTGAAGGACCCGGCCGTCAGCGGCACGGCCGCGCAGACGGTGCCCACCGCGTACTCCTGGAGGTCGAACACCGGGGCCGCGGCGGCGCGGGCGTCCAACTGGGAGAAGAGCGTCCTCTCGTCGGTGACGGTCCGCGAGGTGAGCCGGACCGTGCGGTGCCGGGAGAGGTGATCGCGCCGGCCGTCGTGGTCGAGCTGGGCCAGCAGGCACTTGCCGGCCGCGCTGGCGTGCGCGGAGGAGCGGAAGTCCACCCACTCGTTGACCGCCGGGGTGAGCGGGCCGTCCGCCACCTCGTCGACGCGGACCTCGCCGTCCGCGTACCGGGCGAGGTAGACCGCCGCGCCGACCGCGTCGCGCAGTTCGCCCAGCGCGTACTGGAGCCGGTCCGCCAGCGCCTGGCGGCGGCCCGGCCCGGAACCGAGCCGCAGGAGCGTGGCGCCGATGACGTACGCGCCCTCGCCGACCTGCTCCACGCACCCCTCGCGGCGCAGCGTCAGGAGCAGGGGGCCGAGGTCGTGCGCGGGCAGGCCCGTCTCGCGGGAGATCTGGGCGCCGGCCACACCGACGCCGTGCCGGGAGACCGTTTCCAGCACGCGCAGGGCGTGCCGCACCGAGGAGAGCGGTGCGGTCGGCTCGGGCTTCAACGTCACGGTGTCCCCCTGCCAGGTCGTGACCGCAAGCGCACACCCACGATAGCGGCCGGAACCCGTGCGCGGGGGGCCGGAGGGCGACCGGGCGGGCGCGCTCCGGCGCCGGCACCGGAGCACACCCGGCAGGCATATGCCACGGCCATGGGCCGGCAGGCGGCACCGGGTCACAGCACCGCGTCGAGGAACGCGCGCGTGCGCGGGTGGGACGGGTCGGTGAAGATCTTCTCCGGGGAGCCGGCCTCCACCACCCGGCCCGCGTCGAACATCAGGACCTTCCGGGAGACGTCGCGGGCGAAGCGCATCTCGTGGGTCACGCAGACCAGGGTGATGCCGGTGTTCCGCGCGATGTCCGCCAGCAGGTCCAGCACGCCCGCCACCAGCTCCGGGTCGAGCGCCGAGGTCACCTCGTCCAGGAGCAGGATCTCCGGCTCCATGGCCAGGGCGCGGGCGATGGCGACCCGCTGCTGCTGGCCCCCGGAGAGCTGGGAGGGGTGGGCGTCGACCTTCGCGGAGAGCCCGACCAGGTCCAGCAGCTCGCGGGCCCGGACCTCCGCCTCCTCGCGGTCGCGGCCCAGCACGCTGACGGGGGCCTCGGTGATGTTCTGGAGCACCTTCATGTTGGGGAAGAGGTTGAACTGCTGGAAGACCATCCCGATCTTCTTCCGGGACTCCCGCAGCCGCTTCTCCCCGGCGGGCCTCAGCGAGCCGTCCGGGGCGCGCACATGGGTCAGCGGGGAGCCGTCCACCCAGATCACCCCGCTGCTGACCCGCTCCAGCGTCATCAGCAGCCGCAGGATCGTCGTCTTGCCCGAGCCGCTGGGCCCGATGAGGGTGACGTGCTCGCCCCGGTCGACGGTGAAGTCCAGCTCGTCCAGGACCACGTGGTCGCCGTAGCGCTTCACGACCCGGTCGAACCGCACCAGCGGCTCGCCCGAGCCCCCGGCCGCGTCCTCGGGGGCCGGGGCCGGCGTCTTGCGCAGAGGGGAGCGGTCAGTGGCCAAGGCGCTTCTCCAGCCTTCTCATCAACAGCGACGTCGGATAGCTCGCGACCAGGAAGACCAGGCCCGCGAGGGTGAACACCTCGGTGTACGCGAAGTGCTCGGCCCCGTACTTCCGGGCCTCGAAGACCATCTCCTGCACCGTGATCACGGCGAGGAACGGGGTCTCCTTGAACATCGAGACCGCGTAGTTGCCGAGGGCGGGCAGCACCGAGCGCACCGCCTGCGGCAGGATCACCGCCCGCCAGGCCCGCCGGGGCGGCAGCGACAGCGCGCGGCACGCCTCCCACTGGCCCTTCGGCACGCCGTCGATCCCGGCCCGGTAGACCTCGGAGGTGTACGCGGCGTAGTGCGCGCCCAGCACCGCGATCCCGATGACCAGCGGCTCCACCGAGCTGAACAGAGCTGCCGCGCCGACCAGTTGGACGAGCAGCGGGGTGGAGCGGACGAACTCCACGAGGGCCCGCACGGGGACGGTCACGAAACGGCTCGGGGCGCGCCCGGCCACCGCGACGGCGAGCCCCAGCACGGCCGCCAGCAGGGTGCCGAGCACGGTGGCCAGCAGGGTGACCCGGAACCCTTCGAGCACGAGGGGCAGGGACTCCCCGACGGCGTTCCAGTCGAAGCCGTTCACCGGGCGCCTCCCGCGGCGGTCGTCGTCGCGCTGCGGCTCCTGAACAGGCTCCGCGCGCCGGTCTCCAGGCCGAGCCGCCGCTTGGCCCTGCGCTCCAGCAGGTTCATCAGCAGCGTCAGCGCGTACGCCAGGACGAAGTAGGCGGCCAGCAGCGTCAGATAGGCCGGGACGGTCGCGCCGGTGCGGTCGCGCAGTTGCTGGACCACCGTCATCAGGTCGGCGGCCGAGATCAGCCACAGCAGCGGGGTCGCCTTCAGCAACTGGATCAGCAGGTTGGTGAGCGGGGGGATCATCTGCACCCACGCCTGCGGCAGGATCACCTTCCACAACCGCCTGGACGGACTGAGGTTGAGCGCGACCGCCGCCTCGTACTGGCCGCGCGGCACGGAGTTGACCGCTCCGCGCACCACCTCCGCGCCGTACGCGCCGAAGTTGAGGCCGAACGCGACCACGCCGCAGGCCAGCGGCGTCAGCTCGTAGCCGGTCAGCAGCGGCATCGCGTAGAAGAACCAGAACAACTGGACGTAGAGGGAGGTGCCCCGGAAGAACTCCACGACGACGCGGGAGAGGGCGCGGACCGGCAGGAGCCGGCTGCCGGCGGCCAGGCCGAGCGCGAAGGCCAGGGCCAGGGCCAGCAGCGCGCCCAGGGCCGTGGCCTCCAAGGTCACCCACAACCCGGCCCGGACCTGCGGCAGTTCGTCCACGAGGGTGGAGAAGAAGTCGCTCATACGGGTGTCCGCCCCGTCAGCCGGCACACAGATCCGCCGTCCTCAGCGTGGCGGGCGGGATCTCGCTCTCCCCGAACCCGTACTCCCGCAGCAGCCCCACATAGCGCGACCGGTCCGACACGATCTTCTTCAACTCGCGGTTGAAGGCGTCCCGCAGGTCCTCGTTGCCCTTGCGGAACACCGCACCGCCGGGGGAGAACTGCTTCTTCCCGTCCAGCTCCGGCACGAACGCCTCGGTGACCTCGGTCTCCGGGTTGGTCCGCGCGAGCCAGCGCAGCGAGATGGCCGTGAGCAGGAAGGCGTCGATCCGGCCGCCCTTGACCGCGTCGGCCCCGTCCTGCGGCTTCTGCACGGTCGTGATCCTGTCCTCGGGGATGCCCGCGCCCTTGGCGTACGAGCCCTCCACCGCGCCCGACATCACGCCGACCGTGATCCCCGCCGCCTTGGCGGAGGCGAGGTCGGTGACCTTCCGCGGGTTGCCCCCGCGCACCATCAGCGCGGTGGGCGAGACGAACTCGGGCTCGGAGAAGAGCGCGTTGCCGCAGCGCTCGGGGGTGATGGCCATGCCCGCGCTGACCACGTCGTACTTCCCGGCCTGGAGCCCCGGTATCAGCCCGTCCCACTCCGAGAGCGTCGGCCGCAGCTCCTCGACCCCGAGGGCCGTGAAGATCTCCCGGTGCAGGGTCGGGGCCTCGCCCTTCAGCTCCTCGCCCTCCCGATAGCCGTACGGGGCCTCGTTCGCGTACGCCACCCGGACGAAACCCTGCTTGCGGAGCGCTTCCAGGGCGCCCTCGCCGCTCACGGCGCCGGAATCGGCCTTGCTGCACGCGCTGAGCAGGCCGGGGGCGGCGAGAAGGCCGCCGACGGCCGCCGATCGGTGGAGGAAACCCCGGCGGGACAGGTTCGGGAATGCAGCCATGTTCGCAGTCTCCTGGAGGTCGAACAGTCCGGACAGGGGGAGATGCCTGCCCGATCCCGTACGTCTATGCGGGAAGCCGGGGCATGTGACCGAACGGTGGCCGGAAGGTGACGTTCCCGTACTCCACGACGGGCGGCTCACGGCCCGAATGCCCCTGCATCAAAGGATCATGACGGCGTGTCAGGCGGCTTCCGGCTCGGTCGTGCGCACGCCTGCGGGCGGTCGGGCCGGGCCGGGGCGTCGGTGGCGGCGGGGCCGTGCGGCGGTCACCCGACCGCGTGCCCTCCCGGCAGCCCCGCTCCCGCATCCGACGCCGCGGGCCCGGCGGGGGAATACTGGGAACAAGTCGGGGCAAGAGTGGCCGGTCGCGCGGTCACGGCCTCCGCCGGTCCGTCCGGAGAGGCGCCGCACCCGCAGAGGGGCGGCACGGCGCGGCAGGCCGTCGACGCACAGGAAGGGTGGACATGACGACCGTAGGACTTCTCTCCCCCAGCCACGCCGCCGAGGACGACTTCCCGCGGATCGAGATCCTGCTCGACACCGACATCCGGCTCCCCCTGTACACCGCCGACCCCGGCGAGGACGCCCACCGGCTCGACGCGCTGCGGGAGCGGGGCGCGCCCGGCCGGATCGCCGAGGGCGTCGAGGAGCTGCGCCTGGCGGGGGCCGAGGCGCTGGTCTGGGCCTCCACCGGCGGGAGCTTCCCGTTCGGCTGGGACGGCGCCCGCGAGCAGGCCGCCACGCTGGCCCGGTCGGCGGGGCTGCCCGCCTCCAGCGCCTCCATCGGCTTCGTCCACGCCGTACGGGAGCTGGGCGCCCGGCGCGTCGCTATCGCCTCGCCCTACCCCGAGGACGTCACCGGGCTGTTCGCGGACTTCCTGGCGTCGGCGGGCGTCGAGGTGGTGGCCGCCGCGTCCGGCGACGCCCTCTCCTCGGCCGAGGCCGGGTCCTGGGAGCCGGAGCGGGTGACGCTGCTGGCGCGGGAGGCCGACGACCGGGAGGCGGAAACGGTCCTGATTCCGGGCGCGTCCCTGCACACGGCGGCGTTCCTCCCCGAGCTGGAGGAGGCTCTGGGCAAGCCGGTCCTCACGGCGAACCAGGTCACGGTGTGGGAGGGGCTGCGCCTCGCCGACCGGCGTACGTGGGCCCCCGCGCTCGGCACCCTGTTCTCGCACCGGGAGCCGGTGCTCGGACTGCTGGAGCCGAAGGGCATCGAGGTGCGCGAGTAGCCCCCGCGCCACCGCGCCGCGCCGCGTCGCGCCGTGCTGTGCTGTGCTGTGCTGTGCTGTGCTGTACGGGAGGCTTCCTGCGGGCCCGCGCCCGCGTCCACGCCCGCGCCGGGCTGCCTGCGCCGGGCCTGGGGGTCCGCGCGCCGGGCCGTCCGCGCCGGGCCGTCCGCGCGCTGGCCGTACCGGAGGCTTCCTGCGGGCCCGCCGCCCGCGCCGGGCGTCTGTGCCGGGCCTGGGGGTCCGCGCGCCGGGCCGTCCGCGCCGGGTCGTCCGCGCGCCGGGTCCTCCGAGCTGAGCCGTTCGCGCACTGGACCTCTCTCGCCGGGGCCGCCTGCGCTGAGCGGGGCGAGGGCAGCCGGGCCCGCCCGCCGCGCCGCTTCGGCCTGACCGCGCCGGGTCCGCCCGCGCCGGCCCGTCCGCCCCGGCCCGCCCGCGTCGGGCCGGGGAATAAGCGGAGTCATCCTCCTGTTGTACCGCTCCGTTACGGACGACAGCACCAGGAGGAACCGGCACGTGGACGACATCCGAGGCCAGGAGGCCCGCGGCGACGCGAGGGACGACCGGGCGGACGAGGACGGGATCCGGGGCGCCGCGGTCGGAACGGCCCCCGTGCCGCTCTCCGTCCTCGACCTCGTCACCGTGGGGCGGGGCCGTACCGCGACCCAGGCCCTGCGCACCGCCGTGGACATCGCGAAGCTCACCGAGAGCCGGGGCTTCCACCGCTACTGGGTGGCCGAGCACCACTCCATGCCCGGCGTCGCCTCGTCGTCCCCGGCCGTGATCCTCGCGCACGTCGCCGCGCACACCGAGCGCATCCGGCTGGGCTCCGGCGGCGTGATGCTGCCCAACCACGCCCCGCTGGTGATCGCGGAGCAGTTCGGCACCCTGGAGGCGATGGCTCCGGGCCGGATCGACCTCGGCCTCGGCCGGGCCCCGGGCACCGACGGCGCGACGGCGGCGGCCCTGCGCCGCACGGACCGGCTCAACGAGGGGGCCGACGACTTCCCGCAGCAGCTCGCGGAGCTGCTGCGCTTCCTGGACGACGACTTCCCGGACGGGCACCCGTACGCGCGTATCCACGCCGTGCCCGGCCCCTCCCAGGCCACCGCCCCCGGAGGCGTCCAGTCCGCCCACCGGCCGCCCGTCTGGCTGCTGGGCTCCTCCGGCTTCAGCGCCCGGCTGGCCGCCACGCTCGGCCTGCCCTTCGCCTTCGCGCACCACTTCTCCGCGCAGAACACCATCCCGGCGCTGGAGCTGTACCGGTCCTCCTTCCGCCCGTCCGCCGTGCTCGACGCCCCGTACGCCCTGATCGGGGCGTCGGCGCTGGCCGCCGACGACGAGCGCGAGGCACGCCGCCAGGTGATGACCGGCGCGCTGTCCATGCTCCGGCTGCGCAGCGGCCGTCCGGGGCTCATCCCGAGCCCGGAGGAGGCGGAGGCGTACGCGTTCAGCCCGATGGAGCGGGAGTTCGTCGACAGTTGGCTCTCCAACGTGATCCACGGCACCGCCGACGAGGTCCGCTCCGGCCTGGACGACCTGGCCAAGCGGACCGGGGCCGACGAGCTCATGATCACCGCCAACGCGCACGGCGGCGAGGCGCGGCTGCGCAGCTACGACCTGATCGCGGACGCGTACGGACTGCCCGCCGCGTGAGGGGCGGGCCCCGGCCCGTCGTCCGGGGCGCCGGCGGCCGGCCGGGCCCCGGTCAGCCCTCCAGGGGGCGGGACCCGATCAGCCCGGCGATCCGGTCCGGGGTGACGGCCCGCGAGTACAGCCACCCCTGACCGGTGTCGCAGCCGATCCGCCGCAACCGCTCCGCCTGCCCGGCCGTCTCCACGCACTCCGCGGTGACGGTCAGCCCGAGCCGGTGCGCGAGCTGCACCATGGCCTCCACGATCGTCTCGTCGGCCGGGCTCGGGTGTGCGCCGTCCTCGTACCGGAAGCCCCGCACGAAGGCCCCGTCCAGCTTCAGCACGGAGACGGGCAGCCGGCTGAGGTAGGCGAGGTTGGAGTACCCGGTGCCGAAGTCGTCGATGGCGATCCGCACCCCCATGTCGCTGAGCGCCTGGAGGGCGCGCAGCGGACGGCCGCCCGAGCCCATCACCGCGGACTCGGTCAGCTCCAACTGGAGCAGTCCGGGGTCCAGCTCCGTCTCGGCCAGGATGCGGCCCACGTCCGCGACGAGGTCGGAGTCCCAGACCTGGCGTACGGCGACGTTGACGCTGATGAACAGCGGCGGCTCGTCCGGATGGTCGAGCTGCCACCGCCGCGCCTGCCGGCAGGCGGTGCGCAGGACCCAGCGGCCGAGCTGCACGATGGAGCCGTCCTCCTCGGCGATGCCGACGAACCGATTCGGCGACAACACCCCGAACTGCGGGTGGTTCCAGCGCACCAGCGCCTCGACGCCGCGCAGCACCCCGTCCGCCATCCCGACCAGCGGCTGGTACTCCAGCGTGAACTCACCGCGCTCCACGGCGGGCCGGAGCGTGGAGGAGAGGGACTGCCGGGTCATGCGGTGGGCGTTGCGCTCGGGGTCGAACAGGGTCCAGCGCGCCTTGCCGTCCGCCTTCGCCCAGTACAGCGTGGTGTCGGCCGCCTGCATGAGACCGGTGGGCGAGGTGCCCGCCGCGGCCCGCTCGACCACCCCGATCGAGGCGGAGACCGAGAGCCGCTGCCCGGCCAGGTCGAACGGCTGCTGGAGGGCCGACAGGACCGCGCGGGCCAGATCGGTCAGCTCCTGCGTGCCGGCCGAGTCCTCGACCAGGATCGCGAACTCGTCGCCCCCCAGCCGCGCCACCAGCCTGCTGCCGCCGGGGGTGTGCGTGGCGTCGCCGTCGGCGCACTCGGTGAGCCGGGCGGCGACGGCGGCCAGCAGCCGGTCCCCGGTCCGGTGGCCCAGGGTGTCGTTGATCGCCTTGAAGCCGTCCAGGTCCAGGTAGCAGAGCCCGATCCGGCGGCGCCGCCGGGGCGGCAGCGAGTCGTCCTGGTAGGGCGGGGTCTCCAGGACCGAGGCCAGGCGCTCGAAGAACAGCGTCCGGTTGGGCAGCCGGGTGACCGGGTCGTGCATCTGGAGGTGGCGCAGCCGCTCCTGGAGCTCGCGCCGGTCGCTGACGTCCGCGACCGTGAGCAGGACCCGCGCGGGCTCCGCCGGCGAGGTCCCGGTCATCGGCACGACGGTGACCTCCGCCCACAGGCAGCGCCCGTCGGGGTGCTTGACGCGGCGGGTGCAGCGGAACCGGGAGCGGCGGCCCTGGAGCACCTCGCGGTACCCGAGCCAGGTCCGCTCGTCCGAGGCGAGGTCGAACAGCTCGCACGCCTGCTGCTCGACGAGGGCCTCCGCCGAAGCGCCCAGAAGCCCGCCGAACGCCTCGTTGGCCCGCAGGATCCTGCCGCGGCCGTCGACGACGGCCATGGCGAGCGTGGCGGCGTTGAACGCGGCCCGGTAATCGCGCAATTCGGCCGGATCAAGCCCCTCCGCACCCGCCCTCCCCGGCTCGCCGCCGCCGGGGAGCGCATGACGCTCCGTGACCGGCGCGGGGGGTGCGCCGGAGGCCGTGCCTGCCGGGACCCTCGGCCCTTCGGAGGTTCCGCTCACCGCTCGCTCCCGCTGTGAAGATCGTCGTGAACAGATGGGGTCGGACAGGCCACCGGGTGGCGAACCCGTGGAGGGGCCCGTGCCACGCGGGAAAGCGTGGTGAAGCATAGAGGGTGGCGCGTCGGCCGTTCCAGCTCATGGTCCGGTACAAGCCTCCGTGGAGCACCCGAGGGGGCGGGGCGAGGAATTCCGCTTTGCCCGAGGCTGATCGTTTCTGCGTGAATCTGTTGCAACGGAGTGCGGGACTGATCGTTAGTGACGCTCTGTGAAGGTATGGGGGAAGGTGGCCCGTACATATGAGCGTGGCGGTGCGACGCGTCGATACGGGGTCGCCCACCGGAGTCGAGCGGTACGGCGGCACGAGCCCGCCCCACCGGAGCGCGGCGGCGTCTCGGAGCCGGCCCGCCCACCCGAGCCGAGCGGTACGGCGGGGTGGGGGCCACCTGGACCGGGCGGTACGGCGGCACCGGGTCGCCCACCCGAGCCGGGCGGTGCGGGCGGCACGAGCCCACCGGGACCGGGCGGTACGGCGGCACGAGCCCGCCCACCCGAGTCGGGCGCCACGACCGGGTGGGGCCGCTGACCCGAGTGGGGCAGCACAACAGGGCGCACCGGCGCCGACCGGCCCAGGGTGGACGTGATACCCCGCGTCCCCACCCGGAGGTCGATGTGCCGTGCCGTCGCGGACCCGGAGAAGCGGACCGGTCGACGCTGCGCAGTCTGGCGGCCACCGCGACCTCCCTCCTGGCGCTCGCCGCCACCTCCCTCGTCGCGGGCCCCGCCGCGGCAGCCCCGGAGGGCGACGCCGCGCCGTGCGCCCTGCCGCGGACGGCGGCGCACCACTCGGTCGGCCTGGACACCTGGAACACGGCCTACCCGCGCCCCGGCCGCGGCCTCGACGCGGTCATGGTCTTCCTGTCCTTCCCCGACTCCGCGCCCGTCCTCACCCCCGCGGAGCTGGCCGCCGACCACTTCCCCTCCACCACCCGCTTCTTCGAACGCGCCAGCTACGGCGCGTTCACCCTGCGCGCCCACCCCCGGCCCGGCTGGACGCCCATGCCGCGCGACTCGTCCGCGTACGGCATAGCGCGCGACTGGGACCCCGAGCGGCGCACCGCGTACCTGCGCGACGCCATCGCCGCCGCCGACCCGGAGGTCGACTTCTCCGCGTACGACATCGTCTACCTGGTGGCCGACCCGGACGCCCCCGGCGTCGACTCCGACGCCACCAAGGTCGTCAACTTCGAACGGCCGCTGCGCGCGGACGGCGCCGACATCCGGCGGGTGGTGACCGTCTTCGAGCGGCACCCGCCGGACCGCAACGTCCTCGCCCACGAGACCGGCCACGTCTTCGACCTCGCCGACCTCTACCGCCGGCCCGCCGACGGCAAGGGCGACTGGGACACCCACGTCGGCGACTGGGACGTCATGGGCAGCCAGTTCGGGCTCGCCCCGGACCTCTTCGGCTGGCACAAGTGGAAGCTGGGCTGGCTCGGCGGCCGGCAGATCGTCTGCGTGCGGGGCTCGGCCGACCTGACCCTGGAGCCGATCGCCGCCGCCCCCCTGCCCGGCGCGTCGATGGGCACCCGGCTCGCCGTCGTCCGCACCGGCGTCGACAGCGCCCTCGCCATCGAGGCCCGCGGCGCCACCGGGAACGACCGGGACACCTGCGCCGAGGGGATCCTGATCTACCGCGTCCGCAGCGGGGCGGCCTCCGGCGGCGGCCCCGTCGAGGTGGTGGACGCCCATCCGGAGACCGGCGCCTGCTGGGGCCGCTCGGTCTACCCGCCGCTCGCCGACGCCCCGCTCGAGGTCGGGGAGACCCTCACCGTGCCCGGCGACCGCACCCGCGTCGAGGTGGCCGACCGCACCCCCTCCGGCTCCTGGACGGTCCGCGTCACCACCGGCGTCTGAACGGTCCCCGCACACGAAGAAGCCCCCCGCTCGCGCGAGGGGCTTCTTCCGTCGGTGCGCCGTCAGGGACTCGAACCCCGGACCCGCTGATTAAGAGTCAGCTGCTCTAACCAACTGAGCTAACGGCGCCTGCTGACGTCGTAGACATTAGCACCCTGGTCCGCCCGAGGAAAAATCGTCTGCCCGCCGCTCCGCGAAGCCGCCGACCGGCTCGCCCGCACACAGGCCCAGAGCAGGACGTCGGGGCCGGGAAGCCATGGACATCGGGTGTCCGGGGCGACCAGCCAGCGCGGCCCCCCGTCCGCAGACGCACAGGTCAGCGGCGGTACGGTCACGGCGTCACCGGTGCCGTGGCAGAGCAGGGGCGGCGCGGCGACCCGCCTCGCCCCGCCGTCCTGCGGCCCCCCGGTCCCCCACTCCTCCCAGGCGAGCAGCGAGGGCAGCCGCTGGGCGGTTCCGGGGGCCGCGAACAGCAGCATCCGCCCCCGGTGCGAGGCCACCGGACCGGAACCGGGGCCCTCCGCCCAGAGCTGCTCCAGCATCTGGCGGCCGAAGAGCGCGGGCGCGCTGACGACGTCGAAGGCGGACCCGCAGGGCAGCACTCCGGGCGCACCGGGACGCTCCCGCCACTGGGCGAGCGTGCTGCGCGGATAGGCCGTGGCCCCCGCCAGCCAGGCGGCGCCGTCAGCGGTGACCTGGGCGGCCGCCTGCTGTCCGGTCTGGTCCCGCAGCAGGGCGAAGATGTCGACGCCGTGGTACGCGGCGGCACCGGCCCGAAGGGTCGTTTCGTCTTTCAGCCATGCGCTCATGGAGAACGTTCTACCGGGAGTGACGAAGGAGTTCCCCAGAGTCGTCGAAAACTCGGACAGGGAGGGAACCGGAGGAGTATCTTGCCCGGCTGAATATGCCACGGGACTGCGCTGACGCCCTGACCGCCCGGCGCACGCCGGGCGCGCACGCCCGGTGGACGCGAGGGGGGAGGCCCCGGCGTCGGGGCCGGTGGGCGTCACGTACGGGGGGCGCACGGAGGGATGCCGAGGCCACGACCGGTACGGGGTACGGGTGCGGCCCGGCGACCGGGCCGGTGCGCGAGGGGGTGCAGCACGCCGCCGGTGGCGAACCGAGCGGCCCCGGCGAACGGGCCGGTGCGGCGTACCGGTGAGCTGCCGGCGGGACCGGCCCGGTGTACGGATGAGCCGTCGGGGTCGGGACCGGCGCGGCGTACGGAGGCTGCCGCAGCCGGTGCGGCGTGCGGGGGAGCCGCCGCCGGGACCGGTGCGGCGCACGAAGGCCGCACCGGCGGTCGGACCGGCGTCGCGTCACGTACGGGGGGCGTCCAGCAACGACCGGCCGAACTCGATCATCTTCTTCGCGTAGTCCTCGGTCCACTGCGCGCGCTCCGCCACGTCCGCCGCCGTCAGCCGGTCGAAGCGGCGCGGATCGGCGAGCTGGGCCGCCGCCATCGCCTGGAACTCCACCGACCGGTCCGTCGCCGCCCGGAACGCCTGGGTCAGCTCGGTCGCGCGGGCCAGCAGCTCGCGGGGGTCCTCCATCGACTCCAGGTCGAAGAAGTGCTCCGGATCGGCCGCCGCCTGAGACGGGTCGAAGAGCAGGGGCGCGGGGCGCAGCCGCTGCCGTTCGTTCCGCTCGGACTGTGTCATGGACGTTCCTTCCTCCGATGGCCCGGACGGCCACCCTCCATTGTCCGCCCCCGCGCAAGGGGACCGCCGCACGCGTCACGGACCGGCGGGGGCCCGCCGGCACGAGGGGCCGCCCGAGCGGGTGCGGCGGTGTCGCCACCGTCGCGCGCACGGCCGCGGCGACCGGCCGCCGCGTCCGCCTCCCGCAGCGCACCCCCGCGTCGCGTCACGGCCGCCAGGACACCCGCCGCTCCGCGAGGTGCGCCAGCACCGCGTGGTTGGCCTCCCAGCCGTCCGGGAACTTGACCGTGACGCCCAGTTGGACCGGCTCCGTGGACGGGTGCTCGTCCAGCAGGTCCGCCACGCCCGCCCGGCACACCACGACGCAGGCGTGCCGGTGGCGCGAGGCCAGCACGCACAGCCGGCCCGTCTCCAGATGGAACGCGGTCGCGTCCGGGCGGCCCGACAAGGGGTGCAGGACCACCGTCACGTCGAACTCCCGGCCCTGGAGCCGGTTGGCCGTGTCCACCGCCACGCCCACCACGCCCAGCTCCGCGAGGGCCGCCCGGACCGCCGCCGCCTGGTCCCGGTGGGCCGTGCCCACGGCGACCCGGTCCGCCGTCACCGGCACCGGCCCCTCGGCCCGCTCGCTCGTCGCGGCGCCGCCCCGGTCCAGCAGCCGCCGGACCACCAGCGCCACCGCCCGTACCGCCTCCGGGTCCGTGCGCGGAGTGTGCCGGGCCGGCAGCTCCAGCAGCCCCCACCCGGTCTCCGCCGCCTCGTCCAGCACCCGGTCCGGCCCCGACCCGTCCGACGCGACGCCGAACGAGAGCCGCCGGTCCCCGTGGTCCGTACCGCTGCGGAAGGGGGTGTACGGGTAGAACGCGTCCGACACCAGCGGGGCCGCCGAGGCCGGCAGCCGCCAGGAGACCGGCAGCCGGTGCTGCGGCAGCTCCGGATTGTGCGCCAGCAGCGTGGACACCGCGCTCGCCGACGGGTCGTAGCTCAGCCCCGCCCACTGGTCCGCGCCCACGATCGAGAACGGGTCCAACTGGCCGGGGTCCCCGACGAACAGCGCCCGCTCGAACAGCCCGGCCACGGCCAGCAGCGCGTCCGAGCGCATCTGGTACGCCTCGTCGACGATCGCGTGCCCCCACGGCTCCACGTTCTTGACGTGCGCCCACTTGGCGGCCGTCGAGATCACCACGTCCAGCCCGGCCAGATCCGCCGCCTTCGCCGACTTCACCACGTTGTCCAGGCCGTCCAGGACCTTGTCGTACGGATCGGAGTCGCTGCTGTGCAGCCGGCCCACCGGCAGCTCCGGCTCCTTCTCCGCCAGCCGCACCACCAGGTCGTCGACCTGGGCGTTGGTCTGGGCGACCACCATCAGCGGCCGCCCGGCGGCGGCCAGCTCCAGCGCGGCGCGGACCACCAGCGTCGACTTGCCCGCGCCCGGCGGGGAGTCCACGACGACCCCGCGGGCGGTGCCGCGCAACGTGTCGTCCAGGATCGCGCCGGTCGCCCGCGCCGCCGCCGCGCCGGGGTCGAGGACGGCGCTCACCGCGGGCCCTCGGGGAGACGGGGGGTCGGGGTCACAGCGGGTCCTCCCCAGCCGGTGGCGGTCACAGCAGGTCCTCGGGGGTCACGGGGTCGGGGTGCTCGGCGCGGACGGCGTCCGCGCCCGGCGGGCCGCCGTGGGTCCACGGCGTCTCCTCCGGGTCCGGCAGCTTCGGGCCGCCGCGCTGGTCGTGCTCGAACAGGGTCCAGGCGATCCGCTCGCCCGGCTCCGGCACCGAACCGGGCGCGGGCTCCCTGCCCCGGCCCATCCGGTCCAGGACGCGCAGCACCAGCCGGATCTCCCCCTCCCCGGCGGGCTCGTCCCCGTACGCCACGAACTCCGCCGTCTGCGGTCGGCCCTCCAGCGAGCGGTAGACCCTGGTCCGCTCGCCCAGGTGCGGACGCTCGTCGGTGCGGACCGTGACCAGCGGGCGCGGGGAGGGCCGCTTGGACTCGGTGTACGCCATCTCCACCCCGGTCACCTCGGCCACGAACGCCTCGCCCGCGAGCCGGCGGCCCGCCAGCACCAGCGGGTCGTCCAGCGCCTCCTGGGCCTCCAACTGGGCCTGGGCCGTCTCCCGCGACGCCAACTTCTGCGCGGCCGTCACCGCGTCGTCGCGGCGCGGCTGCGGGGGCTCGCCCGAACGCACCCGGTCCCGGTGGCCGGTGAACGACCAGCGGTCCCGGCGCCAGCGGTCCTCGACCCTGGCACCCTCCGGCAGCTCCCGCAGCAGGTCGAGACCCCGCCAGACCGCGTCCCAGGTCGGCAGCATCACCCCGGCCAGCAGGGCGCGGATCTCGCGCTCGGCACCGCTCAGCTCGCCGAGGCGGGCGTCCGCCGCGAGCCCGTCCTCGGCCGCCGCGAGCGCCGTGCGCGCCCGGTCGTACCGCTCGATCGCGGGGGCGAGGCGCCGGTTGTCGAACGCCGGGTCGGTGGCCGGACCGGCCGGCGGGCACAGCAACTGGCCCTCCTGGTCGCGGGCCAGCTCCGCCCGGAGCGCCGCCTCGGCCCCCGAGGAGTCCTCCGGGGGGTCGATCCAGGCGAGCAGCGCGCCCAGGTGCTGGTCCTCCAGACTGCTCTGCCCGGTCGCCCAGTGCCGGTTCAGCAGGTCCGTGGCGGCGAGCAGCAGCGAGGAGCCGGGGACACGGGCCCGCTCCCCGTAGTGCGTCAGCCAGCGGCCGAGCAGCGGGACCCGCGCCGGGGCCGGGTAGGGGGTGTCCGGGTCGTCCTCGGCGGTGCGCCGGAAGCGCATGGACCGGCCGAGCAGCCGGACGAACTCGACGCCCGCCCGGCTCGGCACGACGAGCTGGGGCGCGTCCGCGCACAGCTCGACCTCGACTTTGGTCTTCTTGCCGGTGGCCGGGTCGGTCTCGTTGCGCTCGGCGGGCTCGACGACGTCCGCGTACGCCTCGATGTGCGGAAGGACGGCCTCCGCCAGCTCCGCCAGGAACGCGAACCGCAGGTCGCGGTCGCGCGGCTGGGCGACGGCCAGCAGCCGGGGCGCCTCCCGGTCGGTGCCGACCAGCGCCCCCAGCGGGGCCCCGGCCTCACCGGCGGTGGTCAGCGGCACCAGCACGAGGGGCCGGTCGGCGACGTGGCGGTGGCGGACGGTCGCCAGCGGCTGGGCGCGGCCCGAGTCGACGGCCTCCAACCGGGCGAGGGTGGTGATCAGCGACATGCGGCCGCCCCCTCCAGCGCCTCGGCGCGCAGCGCGGCCGCCCGGCGCAGCGCGGCGACGGTCGGGTCGGCGGGGTCGCCCTCCTTGCCGGCCGCGGCCGCCAGCACCCCGGCGACCGTCGTCAGTCCGCCCAGCTCGCCGCGCACGCTCCGGCCGAGGCTCTCCACGGCCCCCTCGGCGCGGGACTTCGCCCGGCAGTGGAAGGCCAGCTCGCAGGCGGCCAGGCACTCCGGGGCGTAGGCGGCGGCCACCGAGCCGACGGCGGCGTCCAGCTCGGCGGGCGGGCACGCCGGGTCGAACGTGGTCCCCTCGGGCAGGGCCGCCGCGATGTCCTCGATGCGCGTCAGCCGCGTCAACTGGCGGCGGGTGACGGCACGCTGCTTGCGTACGTCCACGACGGAGGCGGTCGGCAGGTTGGAGAAGTCCTTGGGGCAGACCAGCAGGACCCGGTGCCCGACCTCCGCGCCCTCGGTGACCGCCGCCACCCGCTCCAGCGCCAGCACGTACACCGCGGCCTGCCGGGCGGCCGCCCCGACCTTCGCGGCGTCGGCGGACGCGTCGATCATCGGGAACGACTTGATCTCGATCACCGTCCACCGGCCGTCGGGGTGCACCACCACCGCGTCCGGCTCCAGATAGGCGGGGGAGCCCGCCACCTCCAGGGCGAGCATCGGGTGGTCCAGCAGGGCCCACGCGCCCGCCGCCGTGACCTCCCGCAGCGCGAGCGCGGTGCGCGCGGCCCGGCCCTCGGGGCCGGCGGCGCTCAGATCGGGGGTGGCCGCGTCCCCGGCCGGGGCGGGGGCGCCGTCGCCGAGGCGCTCGTACAGCAGGCGCAGCAGCTCCGCGCCGCCGTCGGCCTTGACCCGCGCCTCGAACGCGTTGCCCCGCATGAAGGCGAACTGGGACTGCCCGAAGGGGGCGGGGGAGCCGAGCGCGGTGGCCAGCACGCCCTTGTCCACCCCGGCGCCGTCGAGCAGGGCCCGGCGCTTGCAGCCGGGGTTGGCGGCGAGGGCGGCGAGGGCGCGGGCGTCCAGCGGATGCGGCTGGACGGAGGGGCCGCGCAGCTCAGCGAGCCGCTGCCGGAGCGTCGTCGCTGGCGGCCGCGGCGCTTCCGGCCGCCGGGTCGCCGACTGCCGTGCCGGGGGGATCTGCGGAGGAGGTCCGCTGGCCGGGGATTCGCTCACCCGCCGAAGTCTCGCACCCGGCACTGACATTCGGGGAAACGGCCGCTGCGGCCGGGCTGCCGCCGCCCGCGGGGCGGCCCGCCGGGACCGACGCGGACCGGGCCCCGACCCCCTCCTTGCACCGGTCGGCCAACCGCATGGCGGGCCTGGTCAGCAGGGCCCCGAGCCCCATCACCGCCGCGCCCGCGACGGCGTCCAGGAAGTAGTGGTTGGCGGTGCCCATCACGACGACCGCGGTGAGCAGCGGATAGGCGACCCCCGCCGCCCGCACGAGGGGGTGGCGGCCGTGCCGCCACAGCAGGATTCCGCACCAGACCGACCAGCCGACGTGCAGGCTCGGCATCGCCGCGTACTGGTTGGTCATCCCGCTCAGCCCGCGCGGGGCGCTCGCGCCCTCGCCCCACCAGCCGTAGGCGCTGTACTGGGCCATCGTGTCGACGAAGCCGTGGCCCGCGTCCAGCAGCCGGGGCGGGCAGGTCGGCATCAGCGTGAAGCCGACGAGCCCCAGCAGGGTCGCGTTCATGAGCCACACGCGGGCCGCCCGGTACGCCGCCGACCTGCGCCGGAACATCCAGACGAGGACGGCCGGGGTGACCGCGTAGTGCAGGGAGGCGTACGCGAAGTCGGCGGGTATCCCGAGCGAGGGGGTGCTGGTGAAGAGACGGTTCAGCGGGTGTTCGGCGTTCAGGTGGAGGGCCTGCTCCAGCCGCAGGATCGCCAGGCCGTGGTCGACGGCCGTCGACACGTCGCCCCGCACCAGGAGCCGGCCGGCCGAGTACAGGGCGTACACCACCGCGATCAGCGGCAGCTCCGTCCACCAGCGGGGGCGGTGGCCGGTCGGGGACAGGGCGGTGGCGTGCGGCATCCGGTGGCTCTCCCCATGTTCATGCGGCCGACGGCGAGCGTTCAACCGTACGGCGGAGTGGGGCCGCCGAACCCTCCGGGGCCCCCTTCCGGACATCCCGTGCGCAGACCGTCCCGCCGGGCCGGGGCCGGTGGCGGGAGGCTGCTCAGGAAGGGACGCCGCCACGGCCCGGAGGGTTGCCAGGATGGGGGGTACGGGATGATGGAGGGCCCAGCACCAGCGTTCCAGGGAGAGCTCCGACATGGCACCGCGCATCCTGCTCGCCCGGCACGGCCAGACCCAGTGGTCCGTCCGGGGCAACCACACCGGCAGGACGGACATCCCGCTCCTGGACACCGGCCGCGAGGGCGCGGCGCTGCTCGGCGAGCGGCTGCACCGGGACCCCTGGGCGGGGCTCCCCGGCGTGGAGATCCGCACCAGCCCGCTGGTCCGGGCCGCGGAGACCTGCGCGATCGCGGGGTTCGGGGAGCGGGCCGAGCCGTGGGACGCGCTGATGGAGTGGGACTACGGGGCGTACGAGGGCCTGACCCCGGCCCAGATCAAGGCGGACCGCCCCGACTGGCTGATCTGGCGCGACGGGGTGCCGGACGGGGAGTCGCCCGCACGGGTCGCCGCCCGCGCCGACGAGGTCGTGGAGTGGGCGCGCTCGGCCGACCGGGACGTCCTCGTCTTCGCCCACGGCCACATCCTGCGCGCGCTGGCGGCGCGCTGGCTGGGCGAGGACCTGTCCTTCGGCGCCCGCATCCGCCTGGAGCCGACGTCCCTGTCGGTGCTGGGATGGGCGTACGGGATGCCGGCCGTGGAGCGCTGGAACGACACGGGCCACCTGGAGCGGTAGGGCCCCGATGGACGGGGCGGGCGGCGCGAGGGCCTTCCGCCGGGGGGCGCTCGGCGGCCTTCCGGCGCGAGCGCCCGGCGCCCCGTGGGCGGCGGGCTCCCGGTGGCAGCCGCCCCGTGGGCGGGGCGCCTTCGACGGCGCCCCTTCGTCCGGCGGCGGCCCACCGCCGCCCGGTCCCTCATCCGGCGGGGGACGACTCCCGGTGCCGGGCCAGGAACGCGGTGACCGGGGCCGCCCCGCCGCGGGACGCCAGCACGCGGGCCGCCTCCGCGAGCATCCCCCGGATGCGGGAGGAGCGGACCCGTGACAGCAGGTCCAGCACCTGGTGGCCGGTGGCCGCCGCCTCGTCCGCCCGGCCCGCGCGGGCCAGGTCGCCCGTGAGCTGGGCCCGGTAGAGCGCCAGGTTCCGGGTGAAGTGCGCGTCCTGGAGCGCGGTCGCCCGCCGCCCGTGCCGGGCCGCCCGCGACCAGTCGCCCAGCGCCGACCAGCACTGCGCCTCCAGCAGCTCCAGCTCCGCCTCCCGGAAGAAGCTCATCCACTCCGGATCGGCCGCCGCCGGCCCCTGCTCGAACGCCGCGCGGGCCCGCCCGATCGCCAGGTCGCACCCGGCCCGGTCCCCGAGCCCGGCCCGGCCCCCCGCCTCCCGCAGCGCGAGCAGCGCCAGCAACCGGGGCGACCCCAGCCCGCGGGCCGCCCGCTGCCCGGCCTCCGCCGCCCGCAACGCCTCCCGAGGCCGCCCCGCGTCCCGCGCCAGGAACGACGCGTTGCAGAACGCGTGCGCCTCCAACCCCGCGTCCCCGGCCAGCCGGGCCGTGGCCAGCGCCTCCGCGTAGTGCGAGCGGGCGTCGTCGAAGCGGCCCGAGTCGTGGGCCAGCCAGCCCACCGAGATGGTCAGCTCGCCCGCGCCCGCGTGCAGCCGGTTCGCGGTGGCGCGCCGGGCGGTGGTCCCGGCGTCCAGCAGCTCGTACACGGCGCGCAGCGGCTGGGCGGCCCGCCGGTACAGCCCGTCCGCGCCGTGCCGGTCGTCCATCAGCCGGATCTGCCGTACGGCGTCCTCGACGGCGCTCACCTCCGCCTCCCCGACCCTGCGGGGCGGGGGCGGGGCGGCGGGGTCGGCGAGCGCGGTCGCTCCGCCGAACCCCAGTGAGGCGGCCGCCACCGTGGCGGTGCCGCTCGTCATGAACACGCGACGCAGCACGTCGCTCTCCTCGTCCGTGTCGTCGATGGCGTTGGTTCCCTGGGCGTCGTGAACGCCGGTGCGGCGCCCGTCCGGGCCGCCGCCGGGGCGCGCGGGCGGCGGTTCCCCCGGCGGGGGCGCGGACGCGGCGCGCGCGCCCCTTCCGCGTACGCTCTCGCGGGCCGTGAAACCGAGGTCCGTCAGGGAGGTTCCGGGGAACATGTGCAGGAATACCCGTTCATAGGCGTAGTTGGGGCAGCGGATCTCCCCGGACTCCACGCGTCCGACGTAGCGGGCGTCGCACGCGACCTGCTCCCCGATCTCCCGCGCCGCCCTGCGCACGAGCGCCGCGAACTCCCCGGCGGAGCGTTGGCCGCGCAGTTGACGGAAGGCGAGGTTGGGAACTGCCCCTGTCGACACCATGGCCGGCCCCTCTCTGGTGCGGCCGGGCACCCGCTTCCCGGTGCCCCCGGCGGAGCAAGAACGTACCTGCTGTGACGAGACGCACACGCAGCGTTTCGTTATAAAAGGGATGTATCGCCTCTGATCCGCCATGAACTGCCACCCTTTGCGGCGGTGTGGGGCCGTAGCCCTTGACGCACTCGCCGCGTTGGTCCCCGTGGAGACGGAGTCCGGCTCCGTTCGCGATGAGAGGAGAAGTTCCCTTGTTGCATCTCGGCAGGGAGACCGGTTCATGGACGACCGCCGCGACCACTGCGACGCCCTCGACGAGGACCCCGAAGCCCCCGGCGGCCGCCGTGCCCCCGGCGGCCCGCGCGATCCGGGCGGGCGGCCAGCGCCCGGAACCGCGGGAGGCGTCCTGCGACCTCGTCACCGTCCCCGCCCGGCAGGGCCTGGAGGCCGTCGACATCCTCCGGCGGGGGGCCCACCACGACGCCGTCGGCCCCGTCCTGCACGACGGGACGGGCGACACCCTCGGCTTCCTCGTGCCACCGGGCACCGCCGACGCCTGGGACGTACCGGGAAGCGCCTGTACGCGGACCGAGGGCCGCGGCCTGCGCGTCCCCGCCGAGCCGCCGGTCACCGGCGCGGCCTGGCTGCTCCCGCCCGCCGACGACGCCCCGGTCACCGACCCCGCCGCGCTCCGCGCCGCGCTCGACCAGGCGGCCCAACTGCTGGAGGCGGCCGACAACTGCCACTGAGCCCATAATGGCCGTACGGGCGGAACGCCTCCGCCGCGGCCGGCGACCCGGTCCCCCCACCAGCAAGGACCAGTGAACGTGGCACGTCGAGGAGGACCGGCCGGGGGCGCGCGGAAGAAGGGCCGGCCCGAACGCCAGGGCGGCCGGAGCGCCGGCCGGGCCGAGCGGGAGCCGGTCTCCCGGGCGGTCGGCGGCGGGCTCGCCGAACTCGTGCCCGACCGGGAGCGTCCGCAGGGTTGGACGCTCCTCATCGACGGGGCCCCGCAGTCCCACGTGGACCTCGGCGACCCCGCGCACCTCGCGTTCGCCTACCAGCGCCGGCTCGGCCACGTCATCGACCTCGTCGCACCCCCGCAGCAGCCGTTGCACGTCCTGCACCTGGGCGGCGGCGCGTTCACGCTCGCCCGGTACGCCGCCGAGACCCGCCCCCGCTCCACCCAGCAGATCGTCGAGGTCGACGCCCCTCTCGTCCAACTCGTCCGCGAGAGCCTTCCGTTGGACCCGCAGGCCCGTATCCGGGTCCGCGCCGCGGACGCCCGCGAGGGGCTCGGCAGGCTTCCGGACGACTGGGCCGACCTCGTCATAGCCGACGTGTTCGACGGGGCCCGCACCCCGGCCCACCTGACCTCCGCCGCGTTCCTCGCCGAGGTGCGCCGGGTCCTGAAGCCCGGCGGGAGCTACGCCGCCAACCTCGCGGACGGGCCCCCGCTCGCCCACCTGCGCGGCCAGGTCGCCACCGCCGCCGCCGTCTTCCCCGAACTGGCCCTGGCCGCCGACCCGGTGGTGTGGCGGGGCCGCCGCTTCGGCAACGCGGTCCTGCTCGCCTCGGCCCTGCCGCTGCCGGTCGCGGAGTTCACCCGCCGCGTGGCGAGCGACCCGCACCCCGGCCGCGTCGAACACGGGCGGGCGCTCACCGACTTCACCGGCGGCGCCGCCGTCGTCACCGACGCGTCCGCCAAGCCGTCCCCCGCGCCGCCGCCCTCCGTCTTCGACGCTTCCTGACGACCCGCGCCGCCTTCGTCGGAGGTGCGCGCGAGTCCCCACCGGGCCCGCGAGGAGGGGGACTTCGGGTGTTCGGGGAGGTTTCCGGGAGGTCGGCTCCGGGCCGGGCGGCATGGCGTACGGTGCCGCCCATGGCACGTGTGCTCGTGGTGGAGGACGACCAGTTCGCCCGTTCCGCCCTCATCCGGCACCTCACCGAGTCCTCCCACACGGTACGGAGTGTGGGCACCGCGCTCGACGCGCTGCGCGAGGTGGCGCACTTCCGGTTCGACGTGGTCGTCCTCGACCTGGGGCTGCCCGACCTGGGCGGCCGCGAGACGCTGAGGATGCTGCGGTCCATCACGGACGTCCCCGTGATCGTCGCCACCGCGCGGGACGACGAGGGCGAGATCGTCCGGGCGCTGAACGACGGCGCCGACGACTACCTGCCCAAGCCGTTCTCCGTCGAGCACCTCTCCGCGCGCATCGCCGCCGTACTGCGCCGCTCGCGGGCCGCCGGCGGCGAGGCGGCGCGGTGCGGGGTCATCCGGGTCGGCGGCCTCGCCATCGACCCGCTGCGTCGCAGCGCGGTCCTGGACGGGTCCGAACTTGGCCTGACGCGCCGGGAGTTCGACCTGCTGACCTACCTGGCGGGGCGCCCCGGCGTGGTCGTCGCCCGCAGGGAGCTGCTGGCCGAGGTCTGGCAGCAGTCCTACGGTGACGACCGGACCGTCGACGTCCACCTGTCCTGGCTGCGCCGCAAACTCGGCGAGTCCGCCGCCCGCCCGCGCTATCTGCACACGCTGCGCGGCGTGGGCGTGAAGCTCCAGCCGCCGGCCGCGGAGCCGCCCGCGTGACACGGGCGGGCGGGGGCGGCGGGAGCGCGCCGTCGCGCGCCCCTCGGCGGCGATGGGCCTCCCCGTCGGACGGCCGCTCCAGGCGGCTCCCAGGCCGGCCCGAGCACGTCCTCGCAGGGACGGGACGGCGGCGTCGCCCCGCCCCTTCTCCGCACCCGTCATTGGTATGGACATGACCGAGTGGCGGGTCTAGCCTGATGTTGGTCTAGACCAAGGATCCGAAGAGCCCGGCCCCTTGTTCCGCAGCTCCCTCCCTCCACATCAGGAGCACACCATGCGCAGGAAGATCACCTCCTTACTCCTCGGCCTCGGCGTCGCGGGGGTCTCGCTGCTCGCCACCTCCGGCAGCGCGCAGAGCCACGGCTACACCGACGCCCCCGTCAGCCGGCAGCAGCTCTGCGGCAACGGGACCGTCCGCAACTGCGGGCAGATCCAGTGGGAGCCGCCGAGCGTCGAAGGCCCCAAGGGCTTCCCGGCGCGCGGCCCCCAGGACGGCCTGATCTGCGCGGGCGGCAACCAGCGCTTCGCCGAGCTGGACGACCCCCGCGGCGGCGCCTGGCCCGCCTCCACCGTGAGCGCCGGGCAGAGCTACACCTTCCGCTGGCGGATCTCCGCCCGGCACGCCACGACCGACTTCCGGTACTACGTCACCAAGGACGGCTACGACCCCGCGAAGCCGCTCACCCGCGCCGACCTGGACCCGCAGCCCTTCCTCACGGTGCCCTTCGGCGGCCGGCAGCCGGGAGCGACGGTCACGCACGCGGGCAACCTGCCGCAGAAGTCCGGCAAGCACCTGATCCTCGGCGTCTGGACCATCGCGGACACGGGCAACGCGTTCTACGCCTGCTCCGACGTCAAGTTCTGACCGGCGGCACCGGACACGACGAAGGCCCGGCCTGTTCGCACAGGCCGGGCCTTCGCCTTCGCCGGGGCGGGCCACGGGACCGGCACTTCCTCCTGCCGTGGGGTTCCCAGGACTTTCGGGCATGAAGAAGGCCCGACCTGTTCTCACAGGTCGGGCCTTGATCAATCAGGGTGAGTAACGGGACTTGAACCCGCGACATCCTGGACCACAACCAGGTGCTCTGCCAGCTGAGCTATACCCACCATGTCGTCCGGTCGTTTCCGACCGGCCGAGAAAAAGTGTACAGGGTCCGGGAGGGTGCTCGCGCCCCCGATTCCCCGAGCCGGTCGAGGGGCGCTCGCACCCCTGTGACCAGCGGGTTTCTACGGAGTGGCCGGGATGACGTGGCGGGCCGCGATCTCCTTGGCGCGCTCCGAGTCCGGGCCGGGCTGCGGGACGAAGACCGCCTCCCGGTAGTAGCGCAGCTCCGCGATGGACTCGCGGATGTCCGCCAGCGCCCGGTGGTTGCCGCTCTTGGCCGGGCTGTTGAAGTACGCGCGGGGGTACCAGCGGCGGGCCAGCTCCTTGACCGAGGACACGTCCACGATCCGGTAGTGGAGATAGCCCTCCAGCTCCCGCATGTCCCGCGCCAGGAACCCGCGGTCGGTGCCGACCGAGTTTCCGCAGAGCGGGGCCTTGCCCGGCTCCTTCACGTGCTCCCGGACGTACGCCAGGACCCGCTCCTCGGCGTCGGCCAGGGTGGTGCCCCCGGCCAGCTCGTCGAGCAGGCCCGAGGCGGTGTGCATCTGCCGCACCACCTCGGGCATGGTCTCCAGGGCCGCGTCCGGCGGGCGGACCACGATGTCCACCCCTTCGCCGAGCACGTTCAGCTCCGAGTCGGTGACCAGGGCGGCCACCTCGATGAGCGCGTCATCCGTCAACGAGAGCCCGGTCATCTCGCAGTCGATCCACACCATGCGGTCGTTCATGGACCCCACCCTACGGGGCGCTCCGCTGTCCCGGCAGGGCCGGGCGTCCGGCGGCGTACGCCTCCGGCCCTGGCAGGGAGTGCTCCGCGGAGCCCACCCCGGCCGCCACCGCGACGGGCGCCTGCGCGCCCCGGCGGCCCGCCGGCGCGCCCTGGCCGGGCACCACCGGGTCGACCGCGGCGCTCTCCGCCGACCCCTGCGGACGGCGGGCCCGGTAGGCGGCCCGGTACGCGGCGGGGGAGGAGCCGAGCTGGCGGCGGAAGTGCCCGCGCAGTGCGACCGGCGAACGGAAGCCGCAGCGGCCGGCGACCTCGTCGACCGAGTAGTCGGAGGTCTCCAGCAGCCGCTGCGCCTGGAGCACCCGCTGGGTGATCAGCCATTGCAGCGGCGCGCTGCCGGTGAGCGAGCGGAACCTCCGGTCGAAGGTCCGCCGGCTCATGTAGGCGCGTGCGGCGAGCGTCTCCACGTCGAACTGCTCGTGCAGGTGCTCCAGGGCCCAGGCCACGACCTCGGCGAGCGGGTCGGAGCCGATCTCCTCGGGTAAAGACCTGTCCAGGTAGCGCTCCTGCCCGCCACTGCGCCGCGGCGGCACGACCAGCCGGCGGGCGAGCGCCCCGGCGGCCTCCGTGCCGTGGTCGGTGCGGACTATGTGGAGGCAGAGGTCGATGCCCGCGGCCGTGCCCGCGGAGGTGAGCACGTCGCCGTCGTCGACGAACAGCTCACGGGGGTCGACGTGCACCGACGGGTAGCGCTTGGCCAGCGTCGGCGCGTACATCCAGTGGGTGGTGGCCGGCCGTCCGTCGAGCAGGCCGGCTGCCGCCAGTACGAAGGCCCCCGTGCACAGGCCGACGATGCGGGCGCCCTCCTCGTGGGCGCGGCGCAGCGCCTCCAGCGCCTCGGCGGGCGGCGGCGAGGTGATCGACCGCCAGGCGGGCACCACCACGGTGCCGGCCCTGCTGATCGCCTCCAGGCCGTAGGGCGCGGTCAGTTCGAGCCCCCCGGTCGTGCGCAGCGGCCCTTCCTCGCCGCCGCAGACCAGCAGGCGGTAGCGGGGAACTCCCGCGTCCTGCCGGTCGATTCCGAAAACGGAGAGCGGAATGGAGCTCTCGAAGATAGGGCCGCCGCTGAACAGCAGCACGGCAACGACTTCCCGGCGTCGCCGCCCGGTCAGTTTGCGTGCGGCCTCCGTCGCGGCGGCGGAGTCCTGGCTCATGACGCTAAGCCCCCCTCGGTGTTCGCGTCTCCCTGGTCCTTACGGGCCTGTCGCTCCTGCACGTTTCCCCTCGGTATCGCACGGGTCCCCAGTCTCCGATTTTCAAGATCGAATCTACTGCGTCGCGTGGTCTCGCCGTGACACCTTCCCCCACCGGCGCTAAGTCGATAAGGACACGTGGCGTGAAGCGTTCGATCACGAAGCGTTTCACCCGCGAAGCGCACAGGGAAGTGCCCTTCGACAACGTGGCCCGTCCGCGTCGGGTGAAAGCGTACCGCGCGGTCTCTTCCTGCCTGGTGGGCAGTGGGGTGTCCGGCCGTCCCGGCATGGGTGGGGCACCCGGCAGAAGTTGGCTTGAAACCATCGGTTGTGCGGAGGGGATTCGGTCACGCCCGGCGCACAACTGCGGGTCGGCGGCCGCCCCGGTGCGCTCCCTCGGACGCCCGAACCTTGGCGCGTTCGGAGCGCCGAGGCGGCCGTGACGGGCGGAAACGGCTCCGGAGCGGGGCGAGCGCAATTACCGACCGATGCGCTACGGGCGCCGAGCCGCGCGGGTCCGGGCGATCGGCCGGGGGAGGCCCGCGCCGCCGCGCCGCCCCTCGGGTCGCGGACCGGGGCCCCGCCCGCCCCCGGCGAGGGTCGGCGCGGCCGCCTCCGCCGGTCCGGCGGCCCGGCGGAGGCGTGGCCAACGGGGGCCGGGTGCGGGGGTGGCCGGCCGGTGTGCGGGGCGGTCGCGGGGCTCAGCGGAAAAACAGGGCGGCGGACGGGGTTTTCGCTTCCTCGGGCCCGTGTACGACACATCCGGCATTGCCATCCCGGACGGCCTCGGGCACACTCCCTGCAACGTCGAGCGCGCTTTTGCGGGGATCTGGGCAGTGGAGGCGTGACGCCTTACCCTGGAGGGTAGGGGGTAGGGAAGACGATTCCCGGACAGAGCTGCACCACCTGCTGAGCACTTCTCGAACCCGCTCCCTCCTCACGAGGACTCTCTTCGCCGAGACATCGATGGCCGGTCACGAAATCCCCGAACCCCAGGACCGCAAGCGGCTAGCCGACCCCGCGTCGGCGCCGCGGGCGGTCGAAGAAGCACGCCACGCGTGCGATCCCGCCTTCCGGCACGGAGTCGTGGTCGGCTTCGACGGCTCCACGTCCAGCGAGCGGGCTCTCGCCTATGCCATCGGCATGGCCGGCCGGTCGGGTTCGGGCCTGATCATCGTCCATGTCGCCAACCGGTTGCCGACCACCGTCTGGGCGGGCTGCGAGCCCCCCGTCTTCGTCGACGTCCCCGACCACCGCACCGAGGTCCTCGGGCTGGAGCTGGCCTGTGCCGACTACCTCCGCGACGTGCCCTGGGTGCTGGTCGAGCGCGGCGGCGACATCTGCCACGAGCTGGAGGAGGTCGGCCGGGAGTACGCCGCCGACGCCATCGTCGTGGGCTCCACGCACGGCATCGTCGGCCGGTTCTTCGGCTCGGTCTCCGGCCGCCTCGCGCGACGGGCGCGGCGCCCCGTCATCGTCATCCCCTGAGCGCCCGGCTCCGCCCGCGGGAGTCCGTCACCGCCCCTGAGCGTCCGTCACGGCCCGCCTTGCGCCCTGCCCTGGAGCGCGAGGCCCAGCCCCGTCCGGGAAGCACGAGGGCCCCGCGCCGTCGGGGACGGTGCGGGGCCCTCGGGCCGTGCGGCGCGGCGGTCTACTCGACCGTGACGGACTTCGCCAGGTTGCGCGGCTTGTCGATGTCGCGGCCCATCGCCAGGGCCGTGTGGTAGGCGAAGAGCTGGAGCGGGATGCCCATGAGGATCGGGTCCAGCTCGTTCTCGTTCTTCGGCACGACGATGGTGTGGTCGGCCTTCTCCTGGACCTGGTGGGCGACGGCGAGGATGCGGCCGCTGCGGGCCTTGATCTCCTCCATCGCGGCGCGGTTCTTCTCCAGCAGGTCGTCGTCCGGCACGATCGCCACGGTCGGCATCGCGGGCTCGATGAGCGCGAGCGGGCCGTGCTTCAGCTCGGAGGCCGGGTAGGCCTCGGCGTGGATGTACGAGACCTCCTTCAGCTTGAGGGAGGCCTCGCGGGCCACCGGGTAGCCGCGCACCCGGCCGATGAACATCATCGACTTGGCGTCCGCGTACTCCGCCGCCAGCCGCTTGATCTCGTCCTCGCCCGCCAGGATCTCGCTGATCTGCTCGGGCAGCCTGCGCAGCCCGTCGATGATCCGCTTGCCGTCGGCGACCGACAGGTCCCGGATGCGGCCCAGGTGGAGCGCGAGGAGGGCGAAGGCCACCACGGTGTTGGTGAAGCACTTGGTGGAGACGACGCAGACCTCGGGGCCCGCGTGGACGTACGTGCCGCCGTCGGCCTCGCGGGCGATCGCGGAGCCGACCACGTTGACCACGCCCAGGACGCGCGCGCCCTTGCGCTTGAGCTCCTGGACGGCGGCGAGCACGTCGTACGTCTCGCCCGACTGGGAGACCGCGACGTACAGGGTGTCGGGGTCCACGACCGGGTTGCGGTAGCGGAACTCGGAGGCCGGCTCGGCGTCGGCGGGGATGCGGGCCAGCTCCTCGATGAGCTGCGCGCCGATCTGGCCCGCGTGGTACGAGGTGCCGCAGCCCAGGATCTTGATCCGGCGCACCCCGCGCGCCTCGCGGGCGTCCAGGTTGAGGCCGCCCAGGTGCACGGTGGAGAACCGGTCGTCGATCCGGCCGCGCAGCACCCGGTCCACGGCGTCGGCCTGCTCGGAGATCTCCTTGTGCATGTACGTGTCGTGGCCGCCCATGTCGTACGACTCGGCCTCCCACTCCACCGTGGTCGGCGTGGCCGTCGTGGACGAGCCCTCCGTCGTGTACGTGCGGAAGTCGTCGGCCTTGAGGGTGGCCATCTCGCCGTCGTCGAGGGTGACGACCTGGCGGGTGTGGGCGACCAGGGCGGCGACGTCGGAGGCGACGAACATCTCCTTCTCGCCGATGCCGAGGACGACGGGCGAGCCGTTGCGAGCGACCACGATGCGGTCGTTGAAGTCGGCGTGCAGCACGGCGATGCCGTACGTGCCCTCGACCGAGCGCAGCGCCTCGCGGACCTTCTCCTCCAGGGAGTCGGCCTGTGCGCGGGCGATCAGGTGGACCAGCACCTCGGTGTCGGTCTCGGAGAGGAAGGCGACGCCGTCGGCGGTGAGCTTGGCGCGCAGCTCGGAGGCGTTGTCGATGATGCCGTTGTGGACGACGGCGACCTTGTTCTCCGCGTCCAGGTGCGGGTGGGCGTTCTCGTCGCTGGGGGCGCCGTGGGTGGCCCAGCGGGTGTGGGCGATGCCGGTGGTGCCGGCGAACCGCTTGGGGACCTTGGCCTCCAGCTCGCGGACCCGGCCCTTGGCCTTCACCGTCTTCAGCGTGCCGGGCCTGCCCGCCGCGGCCTTGCCGGTGATGGCGATGCCCGCGGAGTCGTAGCCCCGGTACTCCAGCCGCTGCAACCCTTCCAGCAGCAGCGGAGCGACGTCGCGCTTCCCGATGTATCCGACGATTCCGCACATGGATTCTCTGCCCCTCCATCGACGTACACGATCACTGTTCGGCGCCCCGCACCGGGCGCCCGGCGCTCAGCCGTAGACGATGCGGCGCAACTGGCGGAGCGAGAGCTCCGGCGGCGCCACCGCGCGGTGCGGCAGCTCGGCCGCGATCCGCTCGAAGATCTCCGTGTTGACCAGGCCGCCGGACTGCAGTTCGCGGTGGCGGCGCCGTACGTAGTCCTCGGTGCTCTCGTCGAAGTACGCCAGCACGTCGAGGACCACCCGCGCGGCCTCGCCGCGCTGGAGCGCGGTGGAGCGTACGAGGTGGTCAATGAGGTCGTCGTGCGACGAGCGGCGTTCAAGCACCCGTCGATATTGCGTGTCCGGACGCCCTTGTGCAAGAAATCTGCCCGATATCGGGCAGCGGAAGGGTGGTGGAGGGGTCGGATCGGGTCACAGGCTCCGGAGGACGGCCTGCTTGGCGGTGGTGAACTCCTCGTCGGTGAGGACCCCCGACCGGTGCAGCTCGCCCAGCTCCCGCAGGCGGCGCAGCAGGGCGTCGTGGTCGCCGGCGGGCGCGGCGGCGGCCGGGGCGAGGGCCGCGGCGGGCCCGGACGCGGCCGGGCGGGTTCGGGGCAGGCGGGCCAGCACCGCCGCCGCGACCAAAACCGCGGTGTACTCCTTCTTGGACATGCCCCACAGGTCCAGGGAGTACGGGTCGTACTTGGGCGGGGCGGTGACGGGCCCGTCGACCGGCTCGAAGCGCAGGTACCCGTTCTCCAGGCCGATCGAGGGCAGCCAGCGCACGTCCGCGATCCGCGCCAGCGGGAGGGACGACGGCCCGGCCGCGGTCTTCGCCTCCTCGGCCTTCCAGTTCCAGGTCAGCCGCACGGTCTCGCCGTCGAAGGAGGCCGTGCCGTCGCCGCCCCCGCCGGAGACCGGCAGCGCGGGGCCGGGCAGCAGGAAGCGGTCCACCGGGTCGCTCGGGACCTGCTCGATCAGCAGCGCGTCGCGGACCGCGTCGACGAAGTACTCCGCGACCCCCGTGCGCTCCTTCTCGACGCTCAGCGCGTAGGGGTCGGCGCCGTCCTTCAACCGGCCGCCGCCGGCCCGCAGGACCGGGCACGCGCCGCCGCGCAGCCGCAACCGCAGCCACCCGCCCTTGCGTTCGGACTCGAAGGAGATCCCCGCCAGCGCCCGCAGGGGGACGGACGTCTCGCCCAGCGCCTGCCGGAGCGGGTGCGCCTTCCCGCCCGGCACGACGCGTACCGTCTCCCCGTCGAACGTCCATGTCCCGTCGCGCTGGATGATTTCCGCCATGGCGGCGATTCTGCCAGTCCGCCGCCCGCGGAGGGCGCTCAGAGCCCGGCGATCGGGTTCCTCAACCGGCCGACCAACTGCAGTGCTCCGGACGGGTCGTCGAGGTCGACCATCTGCCGGTTGTTCCGCAACTGGAGGCGGTTGAGGCAGGACAGCGCGAACTCCTCCTCGAACAGGTCGTACTCCTTGAACTTGTCCGCGAGGTGCGGCGCCGCGTCCTGGTAGCCGCGTGCGCAGGCGGCGACCGTCCGCCAGAAGGAGTCCTCGTCCAGGACGCCCTCGGCGGCCAGTTGGGCGGAGAGGAAGCGGAAGAAGCAGTCGAAGACGTCGGTGAAGACCGACAGCAGCTTCATGTCCTCGGGCACCTCGACGCGGATGCGCTCGACCTGGGGCGGCAGCACCGCGTCCGGGTCCATGACCGCGATCTCCTCGGCGATGTCCTTGAAGATCGTGCGGGTGACGACGCCGTCCTCCACGACCAGGATCACGTTCTCGCCGTGGGGCATGTAGACCAGGTCGTAGGCGTAGAAGCTGTGGAGCACCGGCACCAGGTAGGCGTCCAGGTAGTGCCGCAGCCACACCTGCGGGTCGAGCCCGGACTCCGCGACCAGCACCCCCGCCACCGACCGGCCCTCGTGGTCGGTGTGCAGCAGCGAGGCCATGGTCGCCACGCGCTCGCCCTGCCGCAGGCCCGGCACCGGGCTCTCGCGCCACAGGGCGGCGAGCATCTTGCGGTACGGGGAGCCCTTGGCGGTGGCCGTCTCGTACGTCCGGTGGTGGTAGCCGATCGCGGCCCGCTCCCGGATGATCGAGAACCGGGCCCCGCGCAGCAGGTCGTCGCGCTCGATGAGGCCGGCCAGCCAGTCGTTGATGGCGGGCGTGGCCTCCATGTAGGCGGCCGACAGACCCCGCATGAAGCCCATGTTCAGGACCGAGAGGGCCGTCTTGACGTAGTGCCTCTCGGGGTGGTCGGTGTTGAAGAAGGTCCGGATCGACTGCTGGGCGAGATAGCGGTCCTCGCTCTCCCCGAGCACCACCAGATGCCGTTCGGCCAGCTCCCCGGCGAAGGTGACCGCCAGCTTGTTCCACCACTGCCAGGGGTGGACCGGCAGCAGGAAGTAGTCGTCCGGGTCGAGGCCGAGCCCGCGCAGCGCACCGGCGAAACGCTCCCGCGCCGCCTCGCTCAACTCGCCCTCCACCAGGGCGTCGTAGTCCAGACCCGCGCCCGCCGTGAAGGTGGCGCGCTCGCGGCGGGCGGCCAGCCACACCAGCCGGACCTCCGAGGCGGCCTCGGGGGCGTACGCCCGGTACTCGTCCACGCCGAAGCCGAGCCGCCCGTTGTTGGCGACGAAGCACGGGTGGCCCTCGGTCATCCCCGTCTCGACGGCCTGGAAGCCGGCGGCGACGAGCTGGGCGGACGTGGCCGGTTCCTTGGTGAGTTTGTAGGCGGTTCCGGCCAGGGTGGAGGAGATCTCCTCCAGGTAGACCGGCAGGACCTCGGGGGAGAGGCCGAGCGCCTGCCGCAGCTCGATGAAGAACTCCAGTGCGTCCAGAGGGAGTTCGCGTCCGTCTCGGTGCCGGGTGATGCTGTCGGCCTCGACCTGCCAGTGGTCCAGGGCGAACAGCCGCGCGGAGAAGCGGTACTCGGTGGCGGCGTCGTCGCTCCGCACGGTGAAGCGGTCCTCGCCCAGGGGGACGGGGGTCAGCAGCCGCTCATGGCTGAATTCCGCCAGTGCTTTGCGGACGAGCAGTCGGTTTGCGGTGGCCCAGCGCTCCGGGGAGAGGTGGGCGACGCTCTCGGCGAGGGCGTTCGTCATCGGTCGGTACCTCCGGTCGCTGCGTCGAACTGCTCGCGGGTGCAGGCGCTGAGCAGGGCCTTCTTCTCCGGCTTGGCGATCTCCCGCAGCACCTGGAATCCGACGGCCTTGTTGAGGGCCTGTACGGCGCTGTTGGCGACGTCGGGCTCGACCACGACCCGGCGCACCGAGGGGTCGGCGAACAGGAACTCCATCACCGCGGTGATCACGGCGCGGGTGAAGCCGTGCACCGGGGTGTCGGAGGGGGCGACCAGGAAGTGCATCCCGACGTCGCCGGGCTCCGGCTCGTACAGCCCCTTCAGCTCGACCTCGGCCGGGTCGTAGCGCTCGACCAGGAAGGCGGGCTCGCCGTCGTGCAGGCCGATGAACGCGTCGTGGTGGGGGTGGGCGGCGATGGCCGCGTACTCCTTCTCCACGTCCTCCGGCGTCGCGTCGCCCATCAGCCAGAACGCGGCCTTGGGGTGGGTCACCCAGCGGTGCACCAGGGCTGCGTCGGCGCCGGGGTCCAGCGGGCGGACGGTGAAGGAACCGATGGCGGGGGAGGTGCTCATATCGCGAACTCCTGGAAGGCGATGGACTTCTCGACCGGGTAGTACTCGCGGCCGAGCAGCTCGCCGATGATGTACGCGTTGCGGTAGGCGCCCATGCCCAGGTCCGGTGAGGTGATCGAGTGGGTGTGCACCGCCGCGTTCTGGAGGAAGACCCCCCGGCCGGTGACGTCGATGCTGTAGTTGCGGGCCACGTCGAAGCGGCCCCGGCTGTCGTGGCGCAGCCGTCCGGCGACGGGCTCCAGGAAGGCCGGCGGGGCGTAGCGGTAGCCGGTGGCCAGGACCAGGCCCTCGGTGGTCAGCGTGTAGTCCTTGCCCTGCTCCTCCTGGCGCAGCCCCAGCCGGTACGCGCCGCCCTCCTCGTCCCAGGAGGCGCTGTGGAGGGCGGAGTTGGTCAGCAGTCTGGTGGGTGCGGGGCCCGCCAGGCTCTTTTGGTAGAGCAGGTCGAAGATCGCGTCGATCAGCGCCCCGTCGATGCCCTTGAACAGCCCCTTCTGCCCGGCCTCCAGCCGGTAGCGGGTCTCCTCGGGCAGCGCGTGGAAGTAGTCGATGTACTCCGGGGAGGTCATCTCCAGCGTCAGCTTGGTGTACTCCAGCGGGAAGAACCGCGGGGAGCGCGTGACCCAGTTGAGCTGGTAGCCGTGCACGTCGATCTCGGAGAGCAGGTCGTAGTAGATCTCCGCCGCGCTCTGCCCGCTGCCGACCAGGGTGATGGACTTCTTCCTCTGGAGGTCCGCCTTCCCGTCCAGATAGCGGGAGTTGTGCAGGAAGTCGCCGCCGAGGCCCTCGCAGGCCTCGGGGATGTGGGGCGGGGTGCCCGTGCCGAGGACCAGGTGGCGGGAGCGGTAGCGCTCGCCGGAGGCGGTGTGCACGGTGTACAGCTCGTCGTCCTCGTCGTAACGGACGCTCTCCACGGTCTCGTTGAACCGGATGCTGCTCAACTTGCCCGCCGCCCAGCGGCAGTAGTCGTTGTACTCCGTCCGCAGCGGGTAGAAGTTCTCCCGGATGTAGAAGGAGTAGAGGCGGCCGCGCTCCTTGAGGTAGTTCAGGAACGAGTAGGGCGACGTCGGGTCCGCCATGGTGACCAGGTCCGAGAGGAACGGCGTCTGGAGGTGGGCGCCCTCCAGGAACATCCCGGAGTGCCACTCGAAGTCCGGCTTGGACTCCAGGAAGACGCCGTTCAGCTCGTCGATCGGCTCGGTCAGGCACGCCAGCCCGAGGTTGAACGGGCCGAGCCCGATCCCGATGAAGTCGTGGGGGTCAGGAAGCGCGGTCAAGGGTGTCTCCCAGGTACTTCTCGGCGTGGCCGGAGATCAGGTCGAGGACCGCGGCGATGTCGCCGGCGGTCGTTTCGGGGTTGAGCAGGGTGAATTTCAGGTACTGGCGGTCGCCCACCTTGGTCCCCGCGACGATCGCCTCGCCGGAGGCGAACAGCGCCTTGCGGGCGTACAGGTTGGCCTGGTCGACGTCGTGCGGGTCGACGGCGCCTGCGGGGGCGTAGCGGAAGACGAGCGTGGAGAGCTGCGGCTCGACGACCACCTCGAAGCGCGGGTCGGTGCTGAGCAGCCGCCACCCCTCGGCGGCCAGGTCGCAGACCTCGTCGAACAGCTCGCCGATCCCGTCCGCGCCCATGACGCGCAGCGTCATCCACAGCTTGAGCGCGTCGAACCGGCGGGTGGTCTGGAGGGACTTGTCGACCTGGTTGGGTATCCGCTCCTCGGCCATCCGGCGCGGGTTCAGGTACTCCGCGTGGTACGTGGCGTGGCGCAGGGTCGCCCGGTCGCGGACCAGGATGGCCGACGAACTCACGGGCTGGAAGAAGGACTTGTGGTAGTCCACGGTGACCGAGTCGGCGTGCTCGATGCCGTCGAGCAGGTCGCGCCGGGCACGGGAGGCGAGCAGCCCGCAGCCGTACGCGGCGTCGACGTGCATCCAGGCGCCGAACCGCTCGCAGAGCGCGGCGATCTCGGGCAGCGGGTCGATGGAGCCGAAGTCCGTGGTGCCCGCGGTGGCGACGACGGCCATCGGGACGGCCCCCTCGGCGACGCACTGCTCCAGGGCGCGGGCCAGATCCGCGGCCCGCATCCGCTTGTCGGCCCCCACGGGCACGCAGACCACCGCGTCGGAGCCGAGGCCGAGGAGTTTGGCGGACTTCTGCACGCTGAAGTGGCTGCACTCGGAGGTGAAGATCCGCAGACGGGTGAAGTGCTCGGGCCGGACCTTCGCCTCCTCCCGTGCCAGCAGCAGGGCCTGGAGGTTGGACTGCGTGCCGCCGCTGGTGAAGATGCCGTCCGCGGCCGGGCCGAGCCCGATCCGATCGGCGGTCCAGTCGATCAGCCGGCGCTCGATCAGGGTGCCGCCCGCGCTCTGGTCCCACGTGTCCAGGGAGGAGTTGATGGCGGAGAGGACGGCTTCGCCGAGCACGGCGGGGATGACGACCGGGCAGTTGAGGTGGCCGAGGTAGCGTGGGTGGTGGAAGTAGACGGCGTCCCGCAGGTAGACCTCGCCGAGCTCGTCGAGGGCGGCGGCGGCATCGCCGAGCGGCCGGTCGAGGTCGATCGCGTCGATGACGGGGGAGAGTTCGTCCACGCCGATGCCGGTGAAGGGGCGGTCGGCGGCGGCGATGGTGGCGGCGACCCGTTCCACTCCCGCGGAGACGGTCCGCCGGTACTGTCCCGCAGTCGTGTGGTTGAGCAGGTGCGAACGCATCAAGGGGGTCCTCCCGAGTGAGGGGCGCGCATCGCGGCCCTCCGGGCAGAAGAAGGGGACGAGGGGCGATGCCGAAGCGAGGTTAGCCTAACCTAACTTTCCCGGCTACCGTCCCTGACCTCCCCGAACGACAGTTGTCCGCTTCTCGCCCCTGCGGCGAACGGTCGGCTACTGCGCGATGTCGGCCCCGGTGGCCGCCTCCGCGGCCCGCACCTGCTCCTCGCTCAACCCGCGCCGCCAGTAGCCGACGAACGTCACGCGCCGGCGGTCGAGGCCGCGCTCCTGGACGAGGTGGCGGCGCAGCGCCCGCACTCCGGACGCCTCGCCCGCCATCCAGACGTACGGCGTGCCCAGCGGGAACTCCGCCGCGCGCACGGCCTCCAGGCCGGAGGCGGCGCCCTCGCCCCGGACGAGCCAGGTGATCCGGGAGCCGGCCGGGGCGGCCAGGTTCTGCCGGTCCGCCCCGCACGGGACCTCCAGCCACGCCCGGACGGGCATGTCCGCCGGCAGCCACTCCAGGGCGGCGGCGGCCGCGGGCAGGGCGGTCTCGTCGGCCCAGATCAGCACCCAGTCGGTGTCCGCCGGTGGCCGGAAGCGTATGGAGGTGTTCTCCGCGACGGCCGGACCGAGCACCTTGAGCCGGTCGCCGGGCGCGGCCGCCAGCGCCCAGCGGGAGGCGGGGCCGCCGTCGCCGTGCAGCGCGAAGTCGATGTCCACCTCGGTGGAGCCGTCCGGCAGCGTCCGCTGGGCCCGCACGGTGTACGAGCGGATCACCGCCCGCACGTCCTCGGGCAGCGCCCGCCACCGCGGGAACCACGCCCCGTCCTCGCCCTCCGGGACCACGGCCTCGTGCTGGCCGGGGTGCGGGAGGAAGAGGGAGAGGCTCTGGTCCCGGCCGCCGGCGCGGAAGCCGTCGGCCCCCGGCCCGCCGAGGGTGATCCGCAGCAGGGAGGGCCCCAGTCGGCGGGTGTGCAGGACGGTCAGCTCGAAGAACCGGAACGGGGCGACGGTGGGGGCGGCGACGGTCGTCAACGGGCACTCCAGCGCGGCGGACCGCGAGTCGAGGGCGAGCGCGCCCGGCGTCCGCCGGACGGTCCGGGACGAAGGTAAGCCTACCCTTGGTTTCAGAGGCTGCCCAGGGGGTCGGTCCCGGACGCGTACCGGCGTACGGGTGGGGCGCGGACGGGCGCACGCCGCCGGGGCCTCGGTCTACGGCGGGCGCGCGTACCGGGAAGCGACGCGTGACCGGCGCACGGGCGTCGCGCGCAGCGGCGTACCAGTGGGGACGTACGGGCGAAGGGCGTATCGGCGTACGGGAGACCGGCGCGCGAGGCGTCACGCGCGCCGGCTCAGACGCCGAACTCCGCGCGGCAGGAGGCGTCGAGGCCGTCCACGGCGACCTCCACCGTGCGGTGCGCCTCCCATCCGGCCCGGTCGAGCCGCAACCTCCGCAGGGTGACGGGGGCCCCGCGGACCGCGCCCGTCTCCAGGCCGTCGTCCACGTAGCCGAGCCGCCGCGAGACCCCCAGCGACCGGGGGTTGTCGGTCATGGCGCTGGACACCGCATACCGCGCCCCCAGCCCGGCGAAGGCCAGGTGGAGGGCGGCCGCGCGCATCTCCTTCCCCAACCCCCGCCCCTGGTACGGGACTCCGAGCCACGACCCGGTCGCCGCCTCGCGCCGCACCCCGAAGGCGCGCCCCGCCAGGTCCTGCCGGCCCACCACCCGTCCCTCGTGGAGGACGGCGAGGCTGAGCGTCCAGTCCTCTGCGGACCAGTCGGCCACCGTCGCGAGGACGTGCTGGAACACGGCCCGTCCGACCTCCTCGGGCGTCCCGTCGGTCCACGGCACGGTGAACGGCATACGGTCCGGGTCGTGCACCCCGCCGGCCGCCACCGAGGCCAGCTCGTCGAGGAGTTCGAGGTCGGGCAGGCGCAGTTCGAGGCGCGGAGTGCGCAGGCGGAGTCCGTGGAGGGGCCAGTGTCGGAGGTCCATGACGGGACTCTGCCGGACCGGCGGGAGGGCGTCGAACCATTTCACGCGGGGAGCGCGGCTCGATGTGCGTCCTAGGGGATCAAGCGACGGGTGAACCCGGCCCCGACCAGCCGCTCGTATGCCGCCGCGACACTGTCCGGGACGGGCTGCTCGATCATGAATCCCCGCGTCGGGTACACGAGCAGCCGTTGCAGCGCGCCGACCAGCATGTCGATCACCAGTCGGTCGTCCCCGATCGAGGCCGCGTACTCCTCGAACGTCATCGGACTGGAAGCGCTCACGATATCGACGCCCGGCCACAGCTTGCGGGCCGTGGCGTACGCGCGCCGCTCCTCGTACGGCTTGCTGACCAGCAGGACGGAGGTCACGTCCGTGCCGATCTCCGCGAGGAGGGCCCGCGAGAAGCGGAGGTTCTCTCCGGTGTTGCGCGCGTGAGGCTCGACCAGCACGGCGGACGGCGGCACGCCGAGTTCGACGGCCCGCTCCCGGTAGTGCACGGCCTCGCCGCGAGGCATCCGGTCACGGGTGGTGGGGCTGGTCGAACCGGTGAACACGATGACAGGGGCCAGCTCGCGCAAGAAGAGCTCCGCCGAGGTGTCGGCCACCCCGAGATCATGACTGCCGAGCCCGACGATGACCGAACAGGGGCGGAGGGCGTGGTGCATGAGGTGGTGGTCCCACAACTGCCGCGCGTCCGACCAGGACTGGTTGGAGATCATGGCGCCTCGCCTTTCGCGCGCACCGAGTCGGGCACGGTGAAGTCGTAGGTCCATCGGAACCTGGACGCCGCGTGCACCCCTATAGCGAACTCGACCACTGTGCCGTCAGCGGTGAACGCGGTTCGATGCAGCTCGACCACGGCTTCACCGATCGGCAGTCGGAGCAGCTTCACCTCATCCGGCGTGGCGGGGCGCGCGAAGAGTTCCTCGCGCATGTGGTCGATCTCGTACCCCGCTTCGTACAGGACGCGAAACCCGCCGCCGCGGCCCGCCGGTCCGGGTGACGGATCGACGAGGCGGGTTCCCTCGACGTGCTCGGGGCGGTAGTAGCTGGTCAGGGTGTGCGTCGGGCGGCCCTCTTCCTTGATCAGCCGAGACCGCGCGTACACCTCGGCGCCGGGCCGCAGGCCGAGGGCGGAGGCGACGGTCGCAGGGGCCTCCACACGGGCGACCGTCTGTGTCTGGTCGCCACGGTGGTGCGGCCGCCCTGAGGCCACACGGTCGGCGATGAAGGCCACTTCGTCGCCGTCACGCCATTTCACCTTGTCGTACCGATCGATGCCGAGCCGGGTGAGGGCTTCCGGCGGGCGTACGACGGTGCCGTGACCGCGTGACGAAGTGACCAGGCCTTCTGCCTCCAGCGCCCGGTATGCCGCATGGACCGTGGACTTGGAGCCTTCGCCTGCCGCCACGAGATCTCTGATGTGCGGCAGCGGCCGACCCGGCGCGTACTCACCGCTCCGGATGCGTTCGGCCAGCTTGTCGGCCAGGTCTCGCCACTTGGGTGCCATGCGTTGCTCCTCTCGACGAGAGCAGTCAAACACAGTGACCGAACGTTGACAGTCCTGGGACTGCGTGCAGGCATCGGAACCCGTGGAGTCGTAGTCCCAGGACTGCAAGATCAGGGGTCAGAGCGATGGAAAACCGTGGCGCCCGACGAAATCTCTCCCGTCTCATCCGCGAGCTGGGCAGTGACGGCGTCCTCATTGTCCCGAAGGCCGACTCCGGTCAGGGGGACGACGACCTCGTCCCCGGTGCCGCGCTCAGGTGGCCGCCCTGCCGGTGTGGGCATTCGCTCTGCCCTGACCTGGTGTCAGCGGAGGACGAGGAGTGAGTCTCGGCCGACACCGCCGCCCGCCCGCCGAACCCGACGCTCACCACCGCCGCGCGCCCGCCAAAACCCGCCGGCCCCGCCCTCTCAGCCCGGCAGCCCCAACTCCCGTGCGATCAGCATCCGCTGGACCTCGCTCGTGCCCTCGCCGATCTCCAGGATCTTCGAGTCGCGCCACATGCGCGCCACCGGGTACTCGTTCATGAAGCCGTAGCCGCCGTGGATCTGGGTGGCGTCGCGGGCGTTGTCCACGGCGACCGTGGAGGAGTACAGCTTCGCGATCGCCGCCTCCTTCTTGAACGGCTCGCCCGCCACCAGCCGGGAGGCCGCGTCGCGCCAGCCGACGCGGGCCATGTGGGCGCGCGTCTCCATGTCCGCGATCTTGAACTGGATGGCCTGGTTGGCGCCGATCGGCCGGCCGAACGCGTGGCGCTCGGCCGCGTACTTCACCGACTCGTCCACGCAGCCCTGCGCCAACCCCGTGGCCAGCGCGGAGATCGCGACGCGGCCCTCGTCCAGGATGCGCAGGAACTGCGCGTAGCCGCGACCCTCTTCGCCCAGGAGGTTCGCCGCGGGCACGCGGACGTCGGTGAAGGACAGCTCGCGGGTGTCCGAGGCGTTCCAGCCGACCTTGGAGTAGGGGGCGGCGACCGCGAAGCCGGGGGTGCCGGAGGGGACGATGATGGCGGAGATCAGCGGGCGTCCGTCGGGCTTGCGCCCGGTCACCGCCGTCACCGTGACCAGCTCGGTGATGTCCGTGCCCGAGTTGGTGATGAAGCACTTCGACCCGTTGATCACCCACTCGCCGGCCGCCTCGTCCAGCACCGCCGTCGTGCGCGTGCCGCCCGCGTCCGAGCCGCCGTCCGGCTCGGTCAGGCCGAACGCGCCCAGCGCCTCGCCCGCGCAGAGCCTCGGCAGCCAGCGGCGCTTCTGCTCCTCGGTGCCGAAGAGGTGCAGCGGCATCGCCCCCAGCGAGACCCCCGCCTCCAGGGTGATCGCCACCGAGGAGTCGACGCGGGCCAACTCCTCCAGGGCGATCCCGAGGGCGAGGTAGTCGCCGCCCATGCCGCCGTACTCCTCCGGGAACGGCAGCCCGAACAGGCCCATCCGCCCCATCTCGCGCACGATCTCGTACGGGAACTCGTGGCGCTCGTAGAAGTCGCCGATCTTCGGCGCGACGACGTCGTGGGCGAACTGCTCGACCGTGCGGCGCAGTTCCTCGTGCTCGGCGGTCAGCCGGTGGTCCAGGGGCATGGTCACTCGCTCCTTGTGGGAGAGGCGGGAGAGGAGGGGGCCAGGGCGCGGACCGTGCGGGACGGACTGGGCCGGCCCAGGTGTCCGGCGAGCCACACGCTGGTGGCGGTCAGCTCGTCGAGGTCGACGCCGGTCTCGACGCCGAGGCCGTCGAGCATCCACACGAGGTCCTCGGTGGCGAGGTTGCCCGTGGCGCTCTTCGCGTACGGGCAGCCGCCGAGGCCGCCCGCCGAGGCGTCCACCGTGGTCACGCCGTGCTGGAGCGCGGCCAGGGTGTTGGACAGCGCCTGGCCGTAGGTGTCGTGGAAGTGGACGCCGACGGCGGGGGTGGGCACGCCCGCCGCGTTCAGCGCGGTCAGCAGCGCCGCCACATGGCCCGGCGTCGCCACCCCGATCGTGTCGCCCAGCGACAGCTCGTCGCACCCCAGGTCCAGCAGGGCCTTGGCGACCCGGACGACCCGGTCGACCGGGACCGCGCCCTCCCACGGGTCGCCGAAGCACATCGACAGATACCCGCGCACCCGCACCCCGCCCGCCCGTGCGCGGGCGACCACCGGCGCGAACATGGCCAGCGACTCGTCCACGGTCCGGTTGAGGTTGCGCGCGGCGAACGTCTCCGTGGCCGAGCCGAACACCGCGATCGACCGGGCTCCGAGCGCCAACGCCCGGTCCAGGCCGCGCTCGTTGGGGACGAGCACCGGCAGCGACACCCCGCTCAGGTCTCCCAGCATCGGGAAAAGCCGCTCGGCGTCCGCCAGTTGGGGCACCCACTCGGGGCGGACGAAACTCGTCGCCTCGACGGTGGTCAGCCCGGCCGCGGCCAGCCGGTGGACGAACTCGGCCTTCACCTCGGTGGGCACGACGCCCTTCTCGTTCTGGAGGCCGTCGCGGGGGCCCACCTCGTGGATGCGGACCCGTGCGGGCAGTCCGGAGGCCGGGACCGCCATCGGCAGGGGCCGCCGGGCCGCCGTCACGACCCCTCCGGGGCGGTCGCGGGCGCCACCACGGCCAGCACCTGGTCCATGGCGACCGTCGCGCCGGGCGTGACGTCCAGGTGGGTGACGGTCCCGGCGTGCGGGGCCGAGATCACGTGCTCCATCTTCATCGCCTCCACGACGAGCAGGCTCTGCCCCGCCGCGACCTCGTCCCCGACGGCCGCCTTCACCACCGTGACCGTGCCCGGCATAGGGGCCGCCAGCGTGTCCGCCCCGCCCCGCCCGACCCCGCTCAGCGACGCCGCCACCGGGTCGTGGTCCTGGACGTGCCAGGTGTCGCCGTCCCGGCCGAGCCAGTGGCCGCTGCGGTGGAAGCCGGTCCGCACGCCGTCGACCTCGACCGTCACCCGGTCGGGCGCGACCGTCGCGCCGGGCGGCGCCCCGTACGCCACCGGCTCCGCGCCTGCCACCCGCAGCGGGAACACCAGCGGGGCCGGGACGCCGCCCGTGCGCCAGCCGCTCGGCACGGAGAACGGGTCCGTCCAGCCGTCCGCGTCCGGTCGGGGGGCCAGCGCGTCGCGGCGGACCGCCGCGGCCGCCGCGTACACCTCGTCCGGCACCCCGTCCGGGACCAGCCCCGGCGCCTCCCGCTCCACCAGGCCGGTGTCCAGGTCGCCGGAGACCACGTCGGGGTGGGCCAGCAGCCGCCGCAGGAAGCCGGCGTTGGTCGGCACGCCCAGGATCACCGTGTCCGCGAGCGCGGCCCGCAGCGTGCGCAGGGCGCTCGCGCGGTCGGGGCCGTACGCGATGACCTTCGACAGCATCGGGTCGTACAGGCTGCCCACCGCCACGCCCTCGCTGAGGCCGGAGTCCGTGCGCACCCCGCCGCCCTGCGGCTCGCGCAGCGCCAGCACCGTGCCGCCGGAGGGCAGGAAGGAGCGGGAGGGGTCCTCGGCGCAGATCCGGGCCTCGACGGCGTGGCCGGTGAGCGTGATGTCCCGCTGCGCGTACGGGAGGTGTTCGCCGCACGCGATGCGGAGCTGCCACTCCACCAGGTCCAGGCCGGTGACCAGCTCGGTGACCGGGTGCTCGACCTGGAGGCGGGTGTTCATCTCCATGAAGCAGTACGCGGCGGGGTCGTCGCCCGGCACGATGAACTCCACCGTGCCCGCGCCGACGTACCCGCAGGAGCGCGCCGCCTGCACGGCCGCCTCGCCCATCGCCGCACGGGTCGCCTCGTCCAGCAGGACCGAGGGGGCCTCCTCGATGATCTTCTGGTGGCGGCGCTGGAGCGAGCACTCGCGCTCGCCGAGGTGGACGACGTTGCCGTGCGCGTCGGCCAGCACCTGGATCTCGATGTGGCGCGGCCGGTCGATCCACCGCTCCACCAGCAGGGTGTCGTCCCCGAAGGAGGCCCGCGCCTCGCGCCGGGCCGCCGCGATCTCCTCGTCCAGCGCCCCGGCGTCCCGGACCAGGCGCATCCCCTTGCCGCCGCCGCCCGCCGACGGCTTCAGCAGGACCGGCATCCCGGTCTCCCGCGCGGCGGCGGCCAGTCGCTCGTCGCTCAGGCCGCTGCCCGAGGAGCCGGCGACCACCGGGACCCCGGCCGCCGCCACGCTCTCCTTGGCGCGGATCTTGTCGCCCATCAGGGAGATCGCCGAGGCGGGCGGCCCGATGAAGACCAGCCCCGCGTCCGCGCAGGCCCGCGCGAAGTCCGCGTTCTCCGCGAGGAAGCCGTAGCCGGGGTGGACGGCCTGCGCGCCCGTGCGCCGGGCCGCCTCCAGGATGCGGTCCGCGCACAGATAGCTCTCGGCGGCGGGCGGCGGGCCGATCCGCACCGCCGTGTCCGCCTCGCGCACGTGCCGGGCGTCCGCGTCGGCGTCGCTGAAGACCGCGACCGAGCGGACCCCCAGCGCGCGCAGGGTGCGGATCACCCGGACCGCGATCTCGCCTCGGTTGGCGACCAGAACGGTGTCGAACATCGTCATCTGCTCCTCACATCCGGAAGACGCCGAAGCCGGGCGCGGCCGGGTCCTTGTGCGGCAGGGGGGCGTTGGCGCAGGCCGTCAGGGCGAGGCCCAGCACCTGCCGGGTCTCCAGCGGGTCGATCACCCCGTCGTCCCAGAGCCGGGCGGTGGCGTAGTACGCGTTGCCCTGGGTCTCGTACTGGGCGCGGACCGGGGCCTTGAACGCCTCCTCGTCCTCCGCGCTCCAGTCGTCGCCGAGCTGGTCGCGCTTGACGGTGGCCAGCACGGAGGCGGCCTGCTCGCCGCCCATGACGGAGATCTTGGCGTTGGGCCACATCCACAGGAAGCGGGGGCTGTAGGCCCGGCCGCACATGGAGTAGTTGCCCGCCCCGTACGAGCCGCCGACCACGACCGTCAGCTTCGGCACGCGGGTGCAGGCCACGGCGGTGACCATCTTCGCGCCGTGCTTGGCGATGCCGCCGGCCTCGTAGTCCCGGCCGACCATGAAGCCGGAGATGTTCTGGAGGAAGACCAGGGGGATGCCGCGCTGGTCGCACAGCTCGATGAAGTGCGCGCCCTTCTGGGCCGACTCGGAGAACAGGATGCCGTTGTTGGCGACGATCCCGACCGGGTGGCCGTGGACGCGGGCGAACCCGGTGACCAGCGTCGTGCCGTACTCCGCCTTGAACTCCTGGAAGCGCGAGCCGTCCACCACGCGGGCGATCACCTCGCGCACGTCGTACGGGGTGCGGGGGTCCACCGGGACCGCGCCGTACAGCCCGGCCGGGTCGGCCGCGGGCTCCTCGGCCGGCACGACCGACCAGGGGAGCGGGGGGCGGCCGGGCAGGGTGGCGACGATGTCGCGGACGATCCGCAGGGCGTGCGCGTCGTCCTCCGCGAGGTGGTCGGTCACCCCCGACGTGCGGGAGTGGACCTCGCCGCCGCCCAGCTCCTCGGCGGTGACGACCTCGCCGGTCGCGGCCTTCACCAGCGGCGGGCCGCCCAGGAAGATCGTGCCCTGGCCGCGGACGATGACCGCCTCGTCGCTCATCGCCGGGACGTACGCCCCGCCCGCCGTGCAGGAGCCCAGCACGGCCGCGATCTGCGGGATGCCGGCCCCCGACATCCGGGCCTGGTTGTAGAAGATCCGCCCGAAGTGGTCCCGGTCGGGGAAGACCTCGTCCTGCATCGGCAGGAACGCGCCGCCGGAGTCGACCAGGTAGAGGCAGGGCAGGCGGTTCTCCAGCGCCACCTCCTGCGCCCGCAGGTGCTTCTTCACGGTCATCGGGTAGTACGTGCCGCCCTTGACGGTCGCGTCGTTGGCGACGACGACGCAACTGCGCCCGGCGACCCGCCCGATCCCCGCGATCACCCCGGCCGCCGGGGCGGCGCCCCCGTACAGCCCCTCGGCCGCCAGCGGGGCCAGCTCCAGGAACGGCGAGCCCGGATCGAGGAGGGCGTCCACCCGGTCCCGCGGCAGCAGCTTGCCGCGCGCCACATGGCGGGCCCGCGCCTTCTCACCCCCGCCGAGCCGTGCCGCTGCGAGCCGTGCCGCCAGCTCGTCGGAGAGCGCGCGGTGCGCCGCCTCGTTGGCCCGCCAGGCCGCCGAGGCGGGATCGGCCGCGCTCGCCAGGACCGGTGCCTGCTGCATCGTGTCGAGCCCCCTTGCCCTTGCCGCGACCGTGAGTCGCCGGTGTTAGTGAGCGTTAACCCGTTCCGGGCCAGGTTAACGAGCGCTAACGACCCTGTCTAGAATGGGCTTCCATGAGCACCCGTGCCGCCGCCCGTGTCGCGGCTCCCACCCGCCGCGAGCAGATCCTCCGGGAGGCCGCCCGCCTCTTCGCCGAGCGCGGCTTCCACGGAGTCGGCGTCGACGAGATAGGCGCGGCCGTGGGGATCAGCGGCCCCGGCCTCTACCGGCACTTCGCCGGCAAGGACGCGATGCTCGCCGAACTGCTGGTGGGCATCAGCGAACGCCTGCTGGAGGGCGGCCGACTGCGGGTCGCGCAGGACGCCGAGCGGGGCGACGGCTCCCCCGAGGCCCTTCTGGACGCGCTCATCGAGGGCCACATCGACTTCGCCCTCGACGACCGCCCCCTGATCACCCTCCACGACCGCGAGCTGGACCGGCTGCGCGACACGGACCGCAAGCGGGTGCGCCGCCTCCAGCGCCAGTACGTGGAACTGTGGGTCGGCGTCGTCCGCGCCCTGTACCCCGCGCTCGCCGAGAACCAGGCCCGCGTCACCGTGCACGCCGTCTTCGGCCTGCTGAACTCCACCCCGCACCTGGCCCGCCCCGAGGCCCTGCCCGGCCGCGCCGCGACCGCCGCCCTGCTCCACCGGCTGGCGCGGGGCGCGTTCGCCGCGGCGGCGGACCCCGCCTGAGCGGACCCGCCGGGCCCGCGCCACGGGGAGGGCGACGGGCGCCATCACCCCGGCCTCGGGGAGCGGGGCCCCAGCCCACCGCCCCCAGGGCCACGGGGCGGCGCTGGCCCGGCCGAACGCCGGGCGCGCCCCGCGCCCCGGACGGCACAATGGGCCCATGCCGATACCCAGCCGCGCCGCCCTCGTCGACCACCTCGTCCGTACGCGCATCGCGGGGGACGTCGCCACGCCCCGTGACAACAACCTCTCCCACTACCGCAAGCTCGCCAACGGCGATCGCCACTTCTGGCTGGGCCTGGAGCTGGGGGACCGCTGGAGCGACGAGCAGGACGTGCTCGCGGTGATGGCGGAGCGGTGCGGGGTCAGCGACGACCCCGCGCACCGGACGGGGCAGGACACCATCGACCCCGAGCTGACGGTCGACGCCCTGGACCGGATGGCGGCCCGGCTGCGGAAGGCGGCGGACGGCCGGGAGCGGGTCCTGTTCGCCACCGGCCACCCCGGCGGCCTGCTGGACGTGCACCGGCAGACGGCGGACGCCCTGCGCCGGGCGGGCTGCGAGATCGTCCGCATCCCCTCGGGGCTGACGGCGGACGAGGGGATGGTCTTCCAGTTCGCGGACGTCGCGGTGCTGGAGCGCGGCGCGACGCTCTGGCACACCCACTCCCCGGCCCCGATGGCGGCCGTCCTGGACGGCCTGGCCCACCGGGGCCGCCCGCTGCCCGACCTCGTCGTCGCGGACCACGGCTGGGCGGGGTGCGCGGCCCAGCGGGGGCTGGACGCGATCGGCTACGCGGACTGCAACGACCCGGCGCTGTTCCTCGGGGAGGCGGAGGGGACCCTGCGGGTCGCGGTCCCGCTGGACGACCACGTGACCGACCCGCGCTTCTACGACCCGATGACCGACTACCTCCTCCACGCGGCCGGACTGCTGGAGGCGGAGCCGTACGGGCCCGCCGTCGGGGAGCCGGCGGCGTAACCGCTCGGGGGACGGCCGCGCGCCCCGGCCGCTCCGGGGACGGCCGCGCGCCCCGGCCGCTCCGGGGACGGCCGCGCGCCCCCGGCCGCTCCGGGGACGGCCGCGCGCCCCCGGCCGCTCCGGGGACGGCCGCGCGCCCCCGGTCGGCCGGGGGTCAGGGGCGGTGCTGCCGGCGGCCCGGCGTCGGGTCCAGGTAGAGACGGCGCACGGAGGGGAACCGTTCGCGCAACTGGGCCTCCGCCTCCTCGCAGGCCCACTCGACGTCCTCGGCGGTGGCCATGTCGCGGAAGTCGATCTTCGCGGCGATCAGGACCTCGGTCGGCCCCTGGATCAGCGTGGTCAGCTCCAGCACGTCCACGATGTGCGGCACGGACAGCAACTCCTCGCGCACCCCGGCCCGCATCGCGGCGGGCAGCGGCCGCCCGATCAGGAGCTGGGCGTTGGAGCGGCCGAGGACCCAGGCCACGTACACCAGCAGCAGGCCGATCAGGACCGAGGCGACGCCGTCCCAGACGCCCGAGCCGGAGAGCTGCCCGCCCAGCAGGCCGCCCGCCGCCAGCAGCAGCCCGGCCAGCGCCGCCGAGTCCTCCATCACGACGGCCTTCACCGCCGTGTCGGGAGTGTGGCGCAGGTAGTACGCGTCCGGGACGTGCAGCCGCGACGCCTCGCGCCGCACCTGCTTGATCCCGGTCCGCAGCGAGTAGCCCTCCAGCAGGAAGGCGACGCCCAGGACGATGTAGGAGACCAGCGGGTCGCCCAGCTCCTCGCCCGCCACCAGTGTGTGGACCCCGTCGTAGATCGAGAAGACGGCGCCGCCGACGAACGTGGCGATGGAGGCGAGCATCGCCCAGATGTAGCGCTCGGGGCCGTAGCCGAGCGGGTGGTCCTCGTCGGCGGGCTTCCCGCCGCGCTTGAGCGCGGTGAGCAGCATCAGCTCGGTGACGGTGTCCGCGACCGAGTGGGCGGCCTCGGAGAGCATCGCGCTGGAGCCGCTGATCAGCCCGGCGACGGCCTTCGCCACGGCGATCCCCAGATTGGCGGCGGCCGCGACGACCACCGTGAAGGCGGACTCCCCGTCACCGCCCCGCTCGCCGTCGTCCGCTCGCGCGCCGCGCTCTTCACCATGGGCCTTCGGGTCGCTCATGCTGCGGAGTATGTCGGAATCGGCGGCTCATCTCCCGTTCATCGCCGGGGGACGCGGACGACTCCCTCCTGGATGACGGTGATCGCCAGCTCCCCGCCGGCGGTGTGGATACGGGCCTGGCCCAGCCCCCGCCCGCCGGAGGACGAGGGGGACTCCTGGTCGTACAGCAGCCACTCGTCGGCCCGGAACGGCCGGTGGAACCACATCGCGTGGTCCAGGCTCGCGCCCACCACGTCCCCCACGGCCCAGCCGCCCCGCCCGTGCGCGAGGAGCACCGAGTCGAGCAGGGTCATGTCGGAGACGTACGTGGCCAGGCAGACGTGCAGCAGGGGGTCGTCGGCGAGCTTGCCGTTCGTCCGGAACCACACCTGCGAACGCGGCTCGCGCGCCTCGCCCACCGTGCCGAACGGCGGCGCGTCCACGTACCGCAGGTCCACCGCCGCCCGCGCCTCGATCAGCCGGTCCACGACGCCCGGATCGCTGAAGCGGTCCGCGTACCGGGGCAGCAGTTCGGCGGCGGTCGGCAGGGTCTCCGGGTCCGGGGCCGCGGGCATGGCGGCCTGGTGCTCCAGCCCCTCCTCGTACGCCTGGAAGGACGCGGAGAGGTGGAAGATCGGCTGCCCGTGCTGGACGGCGACGACGCGGCGGGTGGTGAAGGACCGCCCGTCCCGGATGCGGTCCACGGTGTACACGATGGGCGCGCCGGGGTCCCCGGCCCGCAGGAAGTACGCGTGCAGGGAGTGCGCGGGGCGGTCCGGGGGCGCGGTGCGGCCCGCGGCGACGAGCGCCTGGGCCGCCACCTGGCCGCCGAACACGCGGGGCACCAGCGAACTGCGGCTCGTGCCCCGGAAGATGTCCCGCTCGATCCGCTCCAGGTCGAGCAGGCGGAGCAGATCGAGCAGGGGGTCGGGTGCGGGGCTCATGGAGGGGGCGAGACCCCTTACAGGCCCATGGACTTGGCGATGATCGACTTCATGACCTCGCTGGTGCCGCCGTAGATGCGGTTGACGCGGTTGTCCGCGTACAGGCGGGCGATCGGGTACTCGTTCATGAAGCCGTAGCCGCCGTGGAGCTGGAGGCAGCGGTCGATGACCCGGTGGGCGACCTCGGTGCAGAACAGCTTGGCGGAGGCGGCCTCGGCCGCGGTCAGCTCGCCGGCGTCCAGGGCCTCCAGCGCGCGGTCGGCGACGGCCTGGGCGGCGTCCACCTCGGCCTGGCAGGCGGCCAGTTCGAACTTGGTGTTCTGGAACGAGGCGACCGGCTTGCCGAAGACCGTGCGCTGCTGCACGTACTCCTTGGCGAAGCGGACGGCCGCCGCGGCCTGCGCGTACGCGCCGAAGGCGATGCCCCAGCGCTCGGAGGCCAGGTTGGTGCCGAGGTAGCCGAAGCCCTTGTTCTCCTCGCCGAGGAGGTCCTCGGCCGGGACCTTGACGTCGACGAACGCCAGCTCGGCGGTGTCGGAGGTGCGCAGGCCGAGCTTGTCGAGCTTGCGGCCGACCGAGTAGCCCTCGGACGTGGTGTCGACGGCGAAGAGGGAGATGCCGAAGCGGCGGTCGTCCTCGCGCGGGGCGGCGGTGCGGGCGCAGACGATCACGCGGTCGGCGTGCACGCCGCCGGTGATGAACGTCTTCGCGCCGTTGAGGACGTAGTGCGTGCCGTCCTCGGAGAGCTTGGCGGTGGTCTTCATCCCCGCGACGTCGGAGCCGGTGCCCGGCTCGGTCATGGCGAGCGCCCACATCTCCTCGCCGATGGCGAACTTGGGCAGCCAGCGCTTCTTCTGGTCGTCGGTGGCCAGCATCTTCAGGTACGGCAGGCCGAGCAGCGTGTGCACGCCGGAGCCGCCGAAGGAGACGCCCGCGCGCGCGGTCTCCTCGTAGATGACGGCCTCGTACTTGTGCGAGTCGATGCCCGCGCCGCCGTACTCCTCGTCCACCTCGATGCCGAAGATCCCCAGCTCGCCGAGTTTCAGGTAGAAGTCGCGCGGCACCTGGCCGGCGGCGAACCACTCGTCGTAGACCGGCACGACCTCGGCCGCGATGAAGGCCCGGATGGTCTCCCGGAACGCCTCGTGGTCCTCGTTGAATACCGTACGGCGCACGGGATGCCTCCTAGATCGGCAGTCGGTTCGCGGAAGTCGCGTACAGGGCTGAGCGCCGGCAGGACGGGTCGCCGACACGGCTAAGCGCTTGCTCAGACTTCCTCCGAAGTTACCCGCCGGTCGCCTGCGCTGTCCAGGGTGACGCTCGGCACGCGCGACCGCCACCGCACGCCACCCGCCCGCCACGGGCGCCGGGGCCGGGCCGGGGGGCTGTGGCAGGGTGGAGGGGTGACCCTGGAGGACCTGGTCCGGCTGCGCCGGGCCCGCGACCGCATGGACCGCGACTACGCCGAACCGCTCGACGTCCCCTCGCTCGCCCGCGCCGTCCACATGTCCGCCGGGCACTTCTCCCGCAGCTTCCGCGCCGCCTTCGGGGAGACCCCGTACGGCTACCTCATGACCCGCCGCGTCGAGCGGGCCAAAGCCCTGCTGCGCCGGGGCGACCTGTCGGTCACCGAGGTCTGCTTCGCCGTCGGCTGTACGTCGCTGGGGTCGTTCAGCTCCCGCTTCACCGAGCTGGTCGGCAAGAGCCCCAGCGCCTACCGCGCACAGGACCACGGGGCGGGCGCGGCCGTCCCCCCGTGCGTCGCCATGACGCTCACACGACCGGTCAGGAACGGAGAAGCGCGACCCCCGCTCCGCCCGTAGCGTGAAACGCATGGACATCAGACTCTCGCAGTGCTTCATCGCCGTCGACGACCACGACAAGGCGCTCGCCTTCTACCGCGACGCGCTCGGGATGGAGGTGCGCAACGACGTCGCGTTCGAGGGGATGCGCTGGGTGACCGTCGGGTCCCCCGCCCAGCCGGACGTGGAGATCGTGCTGGAGCCGCCCCTCGCGGACCCGAACGCCCCGGCCGCCGACCGCCGCGCCCTGGCCGAACTGCTGGCCAAGGGGATGCTCCGCGGCGTCAACCTCTCCACCGACGACGTGGACGCCGCCTACGAACGCGTCCGCGCCGCGGGCGGCGAGGTGCTCCAGGAGCCGATCGACCAGCCCTACGGCGTCCGCGACTGCGCCTTCCGCGACCCCGCGGGCAACATGGTGCGCATCGCCCGGTCGCGCGAGCGGTGAAGCGGTACGCACCCGGACGGGACGCCCCTGTCAGTGCCTGCCAGTAGGCTCGCGCACCAGTCGCACAGTGGTCCAGCAGGTTACGCGCCCCCGTGAGCGCACCAGTTATGGAGAGACGACGAGCATGGCTCCGAGAACGACGACGAACGCCCAGCCGTCCACGCCGCACGCCGCCGACAGCCACGACCTGATCCGCGTGCACGGCGCGCGGGAGAACAACCTCAAGGACGTCAGCATCGAGCTGCCCAAGCGCCGGCTGACGGTGTTCACCGGCGTCTCCGGCTCGGGCAAGAGCTCGCTGGTGTTCGCCACGATCGCCGCGGAGTCCCAGCGCCTCATCAACGAGACGTACAGCGCCTTCGTCCAGGGGTTCATGCCCACCCAGGCGCGGCCCGAGGTGGACGTGCTCGACGGCCTGACGACCGCGATCATCGTCGACCAGCAGCGGATGGGCAGCGATCCGCGCTCCACGGTCGGCACCGCCACCGACGCCAACGCCATGCTGCGCATCCTCTTCAGCCGGCTCGGCGACCCGCACATCGGCCCGCCCGGCGCGTTCGCCTTCAACGTCCCCTCGGTGAGGGCGAGCGGTGCGATCACCGTGGAGCGCGGCGACAAGAAGGCCGTCAAGGCGACCTTCAGCCGCACCGGCGGCATGTGCACCCGCTGCGAGGGGCGCGGCACGGTCTCCGACATCGACCTCACCCAGCTCTACGACGACTCCAAGTCGATCGCGGAAGGCGCGTTCACCATCCCCGGCTGGAAGTCGGACAGTTGGTGGACCGTGCGGACCTACGCCGAGTCGGGCTTCCTCGACCCGAACAAGCCCATCGCGCAGTACACCGAGCAGGAGATGCGGGACTTCCTCCACCGGGAGCCGACCAAGGTGAAGGTCGAGGGCGCGACCATCACCTTCGAGGGGCTGATCCCCAAGATCCAGAAGTCGTTCCTCTCCAAGGACCGGGAGGCGATGCAGCCGCACATCCGCGAGTTCGTGGACCGGGCGGTCACCTTCACCACCTGCCCCGCGTGCGACGGGACCCGGCTCACCGAGGGCGCCCGCTCCTCGAAGATCCGGGGCATCAGCATCGCCGACGCCTGCGCGATGGAGATCCGGGACCTGGCGGAGTGGGTCCGCGGCCTGGACGAGCCCTCGGCCGCCCCGCTGCTCGACGCCCTCCAGCAGACCCTGGACTCCTTCGTGGAGATCGGCCTCGGCTACCTCTCGCTGGACCGGCCCTCGGGCACGCTCTCCGGCGGCGAGGCGCAGCGCGTCAAGATGATCCGCCACCTCGGCTCCTCGCTCACCGACGTCACGTACGTCTTCGACGAGCCCACCATCGGCCTGCACCCGCACGACATCCAGCGGATGAACGACCTGCTGCTGCGGCTGCGGGACAAGGGCAACACGGTGCTCGTCGTCGAACACAAGCCGGAGGCCATCGCCATCGCCGACCACGTGGTCGACCTGGGCCCCGGAGCCGGCACGGCGGGCGGCACGGTCTGCTACGAGGGCTCCCTGGAGGGGCTGCGCGCCTCCGGCACCGTCACCGGCCGCCACCTCGACGACCGGGCCGCGCTCAAGGACGAGGTCCGCAAGCCGACCGGCGCGCTGGAAGTCCGGGGCGCGACGGCGCACAACCTCCGCGACGTGGACGTGGACATCCCGCTCGGCGTGCTGACCGTCGTCACCGGTGTCGCCGGGGCCGGGAAGAGTTCGCTCGTGCACGGGTCGATACCGGCGGGCGAGGGCGTGGTCTCGATCGACCAGAGCCCCATCCGCGGCTCGCGCCGCAGCAACCCGGCGACGTACACCGGACTGCTCGACCCGATCCGCAAGGCGTTCGCCAAGGCCAACGGCGTCAAGCCCGCCCTCTTCAGCGCCAACTCCGAGGGCGCCTGCCCCACGTGCAACGGCGCGGGCGTCATCTTCGTCGACCTCGGCATGATGGCCGGCGTCTCCAGCCCCTGCGAGGACTGCGAGGGCAAGCGGTTCCAGGCGTCGGTGCTGGACTACCGCCTCGGCGGCCGCGACATCAGCCAGGTGCTCGCGATGTCGGTGTCCGAGGCGGAGGAGTTCTTCCGTACGGGCGAGGCGAACATCCCGGCCGCGCACAGGATCCTGGAACGCCTCGCGGACGTCGGCCTCGGCTACGTCAGCCTGGGCCAGCCCCTGACCACCCTGTCCGGCGGCGAACGCCAGCGGCTCAAGCTGGCGACGCACATGGGGGAGAAGGGCGGCGTCTACGTCCTCGACGAGCCGACCACCGGCCTGCACCTCGCGGACGTCGAGCAGTTGCTCGGCCTGCTCGACCGGCTGGTGGACTCCGGCAAGTCGGTGATCGTCATCGAGCACCACCAGGCGGTCATGGCCCACGCCGACTGGATCATCGACCTCGGCCCCGGCGCGGGCCACGACGGCGGCACGATCGTCTTCGAGGGCACCCCGGCCGACCTGGTCGCCGCGCGCTCCACGCTCACGGGCGAGCACCTGGCGCAGTACGTGGGGGCGTGACGGCCGGTCCTCGCGCCGCCTGCCGCGTGTCCTCTCCGCCCGGCTTCCGGGTCAGGCGGAGAGGGCCCCGCGCTTGACCGCGTCCACGAAGGACGTCCAGCCGCCGACGGGGATGAGCAGGGCGGGCCCGCCGGGGACCTTGGAGTCGCGGACGGGGACGGCGGTGGGGTGGTGGTCCTGGACTTCGAGGCAACTGTCTTTGTCGGGGCTGCTGTACGAGGACTTCCGCCAGGCGGCGAGCGGGCGGGTGCGTTCAGTCACGGTATCCGTACTCCTTTGCCGCTGCCCTGAGCGCGTTCAGCGACTCGGAGAGGGACAGCGCGTCGCTCATGGCCAGAGAGTAAGCGCCCTGAATTCTCTCGACCAAGTGCGGCGCATCGTGCAACTTGGCCACTTTCGTGCCTTCGGAGTAAGCCACCGGTGGTTGGTCCGCGAAGTGCATCAGCGTCACCATGCTCTGGTGCAGCGTGCAGACGGGCCCACCCAGGGGCAGTACGTGGACGCGGATGCGGCCACGCTCTGCCAGACGCACCACGTGCATGATCTGCTCCGCCATGATGTCCGCGCTCCCCGCCACTCGCCGGAGAACGGCTTCGTCCAGAAGCGCCCAGACTACGGGAGAGGCGGGGCGCTCCAGGATCTTCGCCCGCTCCAATCGTGAGACTACGGCCGCGTCACGTTCCTCGTCTCCGTACGGCGGAAAGGCGGTCCCCAGGACCGCATCCGCATACCGGCGGGTCTGGAGGATTCCAGGAAAGAAGGCGACGGCGAACTCGCAGATGAACGTCGCCTGCTCTTCGAGCTTCCGGGCCCCCTCGAAGTGTTCTGCGACCGAACGACCGTCCTCCTGAGGCCGGAACGTCGCCAGGACATTTCCCGTGCCCAGCGCCTTGTCCAGCCGACGGGCATCCTCCTCGCTCGGCATACGACGTCCCGCTTCGATATGCGAGATGTGCGACCGGGTCATCAGGGCCAGGTCCGCGAGCTCCTGCTGGGTCAGCCCGGCCGCTACCCGCTGAGCCTTCAACCATGCGCCATAGGTATTACTCACAGCTAACTCCCGTGCGACGAACGCGATGTCACCCCGACCCCTCTGGCGAGCCTAGCCGTGTCGCTCGCACTCTGTGAATGGATCGCTACACAGCGAAGAATTCATCCCTCTGCTCACGGAGTTGACCCCCTCATGAATGAACATCCCCCGAACACCGCGCGCCTCCTCCCGTGGGCCGGTGTGGAGGGCAAGCCCTGTTACGTCGTCGGCAACGGCTCGGGACGCATCTCGCGCACGGCCGACAAGGTGGAGGCGGTCCAGCTCGGTATGGCTCTGGAACTCCTCGACCACGCCGACGACCTGCTCGACGACGAGCGCGCCACGTCGGTCCAGGTCCGCCATGTCGCGGTGGCCCTGGTCCACTCGTTGCGGGATGTCCACCGGGTCGCCCGGAGCCGGGGGCTGCGGCTGGGGATTCCGGACGGCTCGGAGGGCGACCATCCGACGGGGTCCGGCCTGTTCCGGCTGCGCCCGTAAGGGGGGAGCACCGCCTGGCCCGCCCGCCCCGCCGTCCTGCGTGACGGGGCGGGGCTCGGGCCCGAGCGGAGAGCGGGGAGCCCGGACCGGGGCCGGGCTCCCCGTCGTATCAGAGCGCGAGCAGCGCCCGTACCGGGACGCGGGCGTCCGCCAGCGGGCGCAGGGCCAGCCGCATCAGGGCCAGGGCGTTGTCGTCGCCCGCGATGCGGTTGGCGCTGAGTTCGCCGCAGGTCAGGCAGTGGTGGATGAGCGTCCACTCCCCGTCCTGCCGCACCGACAGGCTCAGCGCCGCCATGCGGCCGCGGCACTCCGCCGCCCGGTCGCCCGGTATCCGCCGGTCGACGTGCAGGCTGGCCAGGCAGGACGGGCAGTGGTTGCGGTGAGCGGTGCCCGGCGCCGCGAGGGGCACGTCGAGCCGGCAGCCCACGCACCGGAACGCGTCACCCCGTACCCCCGCCGGACCGTGGAGCACGTCCTTGGGCCGCTGGGGGCGGGGTTGCCTGGACGCGCGGGAGCTACGCCGTGCCATGGTCGCCTCCTGTCCTGTTCACCGGAAGAGTCCGAGGCCCGTTCACAGGTCACCGAACGCTTCGAGGGGGAACGGCGGTTGGGCGAGGGGCCGTACGGCCATCCGCATCAGGATGAGCTGGTTGTCGTCCCCGCGGACCGGGTTGGAGGTCAACTCGTCGCAGCGGGTGCAGCGGTGGACGACCATCCAGTCACCGGTGCGCAGCACGGCGATGGAGATCGGGGTCATCCGGCCCTCGCAGTCGGACGGCCCGCCCTCGACGTGGTCGATGACGTGCCGGGAGTGCAGACAACTGGGGCAGTGGTTGCGGCGGTTGCCGTCAGGCGCGTGCGCGGTGACGGTCAACCCGCAGCGGACACAGGTGAACGTGTCGATGAAGGACATGGCTGAGCGGTGCTGGGGGTTGTCGTGTGACACCCGGATACTCCTTGCCGAAGGTGAGGTACGAAGCAGCAGGGGAGTACCGAGCAGCCCTCGCGACTACCCGGCGCGAGAGCGCGGGGCGCCGGGCAGGAGGCGGGGAGGACGGGCCGTACGGCGTACCGGTCCGGTCAGCGGGAAGCCGCGACCAACGGCATACGGGCAGGTCCGGTCGCCCCGGCGCGGACGTGGCGGCGAGGGGGGCTCGGGATCACTGACCGGGGCATACATCAACTTCTTTCCAGAGCGCGGAGCGCCCGAACGTCGCCCGCGGTCGGCACCGGAGGCGGAGGCGCGAGCACCGTAACAACGGCCGGGAGACCGGTTCCACCGAATTACGCGTACGGCACGGGGGCCGGGCGGGCCTGTCGGCCGACCACGTACGGCGGGCCCGCCCTCGGGCGAGATCCACGCGCACGGGGCCGGGGGAGTCAGGGCCCGGCGGCCGGGGTCGTCAGGTCGCGCTTCCCGTGCCGGGGCGGGAAGCGGGGGCCGCCTCGCCCCACAGGGCCCAGGACGTTCCGAGCAGCAGGGCCGCCGCGCCGGCCAGCAGGAGCATCAGCATCACGGTCAGGCTGACCGGGGTGCCGGGGACGGCGACGGTGAGGACCACCAGGGAGGCGATGGTCGCCGTGGCCACGCCGAAGAACAGACGAAGTCGTCGGCCGACCCGGCGGGGGTCGCGTACCCGCCGACGGCAGGGGACTGCGCCCCGAGCCCCACCCTGTACGACGTCACCCTGCATGGTGGGCGTGTGCCCCGCAGGCCCGGCGGCAATCCTCGGGGGCGGGTCGGGCCGCGGGGCCTCGCCGCCGTCCCCGTAGCCGTTGCCGCCCGTCGGCGTCGTCCGCCGCCCCGCCCGTGTCGTCGCGGATTCAGGCGGAGCGCGATGCGGAGTCCTCCGAGGGCGGGGGCGCCGGGGAGGCGCCCGGCGCCGGGGGCGCGGAACGGCGCGTAGGGTCCCCCGCCCCCTCCGGTGTGCGCGAGCAGGCGGAGCGGGTGGCGATCAGCGCGGCGCGTACCTCCTCCAGCCCTTCGAGGAGCCGCCCCCGCCCGGCCGGGGTGAGCCGGCGCACCACCTCCGCCCACCTCTCCTCGCGCTGGGCCCGCGCCCTCTCCAGGCAGGCGCGCCCCAGCGCGGTCAGGTGCAGGGTGACCTCCCGCCGGCTCGTGGTGCTCGACGAGCGGCGTAGGTAACCGAGCGCCTCCAGCCGGTCGCAGAGCCGGCTCGCCGTCGAGGGTGCCGCACCGATCTCGCTGCCCAGCCGCCGCAGGTTGATGCTCTCCTGCCCCTCCACCACGTACATGGCACGGAGCTGGGACGCCGAGGCGGGTCTCGCCCCAGGCATGGCTGAGGAGGCTTCGGGGGTCTGCGCCCAGAAGGTCTCGAGGGCTTCCATGACTCCGCGAAGCGCCTTGGCGACTTCGCGGACGTCATCGAGGTCGGCGTCCACTTCGCCCATAGGGGGCCACCACCGGTTCGGCTGCGGTTGCGGCGGTGCGAGGCGATTCCTCCGCGCGGAAGGCCCGGCCGCACCGCTTGGGCTGTCTACCACAGCCTCGACGGAGTCGGCGATCTCAAACACCCGAGTTTGCCGCGCACGCGCCGGGGAGCCACGCGGACGGGCGCACGGCCGCGAACGGGGCCCCTCTACTTCCCCCGATCGCTCACAAAAAACGACGGGTTTCTTCGCATGACCTGGAGATGGCAGGGCAACCGCTTGATCGGAGGTTGATAATCATGGTTCCCCTGCTTCTCGTCCTGCTTCTCGCGCTCATCCTTTTCGGTGCCGGCTTCGCCGTGAAGGCACTGTGGATCATCGCGGCCATTGTTCTCGTCCTGTGGCTTGTGGGCTTCGTCGCCCGGCCGAAGGGCGGCAGCGGCCGCTGGTACCGCTGGTAGAAGCAAGGACCGGCCGCACGTGCGGCCCGCCCTTTTATATCCGGACCCGGTGAACTGACACGCCTTCCGGAGAATCGGGTACGCAATCCCGATTCCATCCTTACGAAAGCACCTGTGCCACGACAATGAAGGAGTCCGTCATGAGTGACAACCTGTGGGGTTACCAGCCGACGACCGGCTACGCCGCCGGAGCCGACCTGACCGGTTACAAGGTCGAGGCGACCGACGGCAGCGTCGGCAAGGTCGACAAGCACTCCGACGAGGTCGGCTCCTCGTACCTGGTGGTGGACACCGGCGTCTGGATCTTCGGCAAGCACGTCCTGCTCCCGGCGGGCACGGTCAACCGGATCGACGTCGAGGAGCAGAAGGTCTACGTCGACCTCACCAAGGACCAGATCAAGGACTCCCCGGAGTTCGACAAGGACAAGCACGTGGGTGACTCGGAGTTCCACCGCACCACCGGCGAGTACTACGGCCGCCACCGCCGCGTCTGACCGGACGCCGCTTGCGGCAGGCAGCGGGCGGGGCGAACCCCCCCCCCCCCCTCCCCCCCCCCCCGCTGGTGTGTGGGGGCCTGCCGCACGGGGGCTGCACGTGGTGGGCGGGGCGCCTGCGCCCGCACGTGTCCACGGAATGGGCCCGGCCCCGGCTGCATGGCGTGCGCAACGGCCTCATGGCGGGCGGGGTGCGCGACGGGCGACCGCGCCACCGGGGCCGGGCTGGTGATCTCCACCGCAGCGGACAAGGCGGCCCAGGTGCGCCGCAGCCGCGCCGTACGAGCCGCGGGGAGGGATGGGAAGTCCCTCCCTCGGACACCCGGAGCGCGCGGTCAGGCGGCAGCTTTCAGGGCTTGCGTCGTTCCAGGACGCGTACGTCTCCGCCACGGCCTCTGATCCACTCTTCAAGTGCGGTCCCGCCGACAGTCCGTGGGATGCCTTCGCCGACGAGTTCCACCGGCCCGAACATTGAGCCGGTCATTCCGGTCACCATGGTGTCTGCGTCCAACCTCACCTTGAAGGTGTTCTCCCGCAGAACCGCATGACTCAGATCCGCGCCGCAAAGGTTGACACCGAGCAGGGAAGCGCCCATGAAGCGTGTGCCACGGCAGCGGGCAAAGGAGGCGTCGACTCCGTAGAGCGATGCTTTGACGAAATCCGCACCGTCCAGCACGGCCCTGCGAAGCACGGCGTCATCGAGGTTCGCGCGCACGAAGGACACATGCGACAGGTCGCTTCGCGTGAGGTCAGCCCCCTGGAGATCCGCTCGATAGAACGTGGCAGAGGCCAACCGGGTGTCGACGAGGCGTGCGTCCGTGAACCAGGACTGGGAGAAGTCGGCACCGGAGAGGTCTGCGCCACTCAGGTCGAGCCCTATCGCGTCGAAGCCGCCGGCATCCTCGGCCATCCAGTCCATCAAGCGGGCGGCGGCTTCAGGGTTCGCAGGCGATATGCGCGGCTTCCACCCTTTGCTGGTGTCAGATGCATCGAAGCGTGCGATGTGATCAGCCTGCCTTGTAAAGGTGACGGACTTTGTCACTCACTGGCCATCCTCCGTATCACCCAGAATTCGGCCTCGGTGACCGGTGCCTCGCACGCGATGTGTCCTGCCTCGCTGGCAACAGGAGTGTGTCTGCATCTTTCCAGTGCTGCCAGCGGACTCAATCCGCGAGCGAAGGCGTTGTGCAACTCGTCCAGCCACACCAACCCTGCGCGGTAGCCGGCGAGATCGGCATCGTCGCACGGTTCGAAGCTTGCGGCACTTTCGGCATCCGATGCCCACAAATAGCCTAGAATTCCGTCCTCGCCGTGGACGGGAACGAAGTGAACACGCCCGGTTGCGTCCCGTCTGTATGTGCGATGGAATGGCGAATTCTGGCTGAATATGCCATTCCGTCGTGGAATCTCGAATCGCCTCCAAACGTCGGAGGCGTGGCCGTCTTCTTCGAAGTGGTTTTCGATTCCCCAATGGGTTGCGATGCCGAGCCGGGTCGCATCCCCGGGTTCTCCTTCGATTTCGAGTTCCGCAGAAATGTCTCGTAGTAGTTCCTCGAGACGCGGTCGATTCAGTCGATATAGAGGTTCATTGTCTTCTCCCTTGAGATTGTACGGCATCCATGCATCTGAGAATGTCGCCAATGATACGTTGAAGTAGTATTCGGATACGTCCACGGCCAGGTTGAAAATGCCTTCCGTCGGAAGGGAGGCGTCATCTGTTCTGATGACCCCGTCGCATGACGTGAAGATCTCCACCATGCTGACGGCGTCCGCCGCGGCGCTTTTGCTGATTACATCCGCAAGCGCGCTGTCGGCGGGGTGTTCCCGCTGGACGAAGACGCCCCTGCCTCCTTGTTCGTAAATCTTCACGGAGACCAGGCCGTCGTGCGGTGTTCCCAGGTGGTGGCGGTCGGCAACTTCGAGCACGGCTGAAGCCCTGCGGGCGGCCTCGCGAGTCAAATCGGTCTTGTGTCCGCGTTCGCCCCAATTCCATTGAGCGATCGGGGTGCTGGAGATCAAGGTCGTCCTCATGGCATGGATTCAGGGCCCGGTGGGCGCATCGGTATTCCAACCTCTGTACACAGTGCGGCGCTCATGTGCGTTCTGCGTTAATCCGGCGCGTTCCGCGAGGGACAGAAGTGCGGAAGGCGGCGACTGGCAAAGCGCTCCTCCTTGTCGGGTATCGAAGTGTCTCACCTGATCCACGGCGTACCTATACTGGTGCCCGTAGGGCTTTCCTCGGGCTGCCTGGACAGAAGTAATCCAAGGGAGGCAGTCGCAGAAATGCAAGGATATGGGGCGATCTTGTGCGAATGGAGCGGCACCGGGTCAGTGATGCTGCGGTAGCAGAGGCACGTACGGACTTCTCCAGCCGGATCGGGTCGCGGGTGCGGAGCCTGTCCAAGGCGGGCCGGATGACGAACGGCGACTGGTGGGAGATCGCCGAGGAGTTCCTTGCTCATCTGGGAGCGCTGTCGGTCGAGGACCCCCGTCTCGACTCTCCGGGGGCCAAGTTCGTCCTCGACAGCACGGCCGAGGCTGCTACCGGCGCCATGGCTTATGCCGCGTACTACCCGTACGAGTCCTTCAGCGTCTTCCTCGACTACGTGAACTTCGGGATGGGGTACGAGGCCGAAGCGGGAGGAGCGCGTGCCCACGTCAGCGCGGACGAATGGCTGGGCGCCTTCTGCCTGGCGGTGCTCGCCGGCACTGCCGAACGGTACCGCGAGGCCCTGCACTTCGCCCGGCAGCCGGTACAGGACGGCCGTGAGGGATACCCCACTGTTGAGCTCATCACCGGGCTCATGGCGTACGTTCTCGACGACTTGGACGATGACGACGCCGACTACCCGCCCTCCGCGGAGCAGAAGCTCGCCGCGATCGACGCGGCCCTGGCTCGCGCTCGCGCCCTGGGCGACGAGGCCGACAGGGATGCGGAGAACCACGACCACTTCACCGCGCTCCTCGCCCTGCGGGCTCTCGCTGCCGGCGACCGGTCGCGTTTCGACGAGGCTCTGACGAAGTCGTTGCTCGCACACAGGGAGTCGGCCTCCCATCAGGTGGGCTGGCCCAGCACACTCCTGCCGCTCCTGCCGCTTGCGCTGGCCGCCCTCGCCTATCGCCGCGAGGGTTGGCGGCCGGTTGTCGACACCGACTACCTCCCGCACGGGTTGGTCACCGGCTTCGAGGCCGCGGAACCGAAGGGCCGCCCGTCCGGGGCGGTGAGCCGCACGGACATGATCGCTGAACTCGCTTCCGGGATGCCTCTGCTCGAACGACCCGACGAACCGCGGTAGTCGGGCAAGCGGCGGGACGGCGTGCTGGAGAGCGCCGGGCTCTGAAGGTGCTTGGCCGGCTGCTCCCTCGTGCGCGTCCTCACTCTCAGCCCGTTGCCAGCCTGGTCAGGTGGGGAATTCGCCGAGCCAGGTGCGCTGGAGGAGGTGCTTGGGGAGGTAGTCGGATTCGATGCCGAGGGGGAAGCCGGCATCGTGGGCAAGGCAGGCGATGGCGAGGGGGCCGAGGGCGATGCTGCCGTCGATGTCGGTGGCGCGTTCTTCGGTGAGGGTCCAGTAGGTCTTGTGGAGCTTGAGGGCGTCGATGAGGGCGGGGGTGAAGCCTCCCCGGTCGTTGCGGATGTAGTGGTAGAAGAGGTTGATCGGCGGGTAGAGCTGGCCCTGCAGGAGGTCCAGGGGTGCGATCCGCACGACGGCGGGGTCGGATTTCTGGATGGTGGCGGTGAGTTTTTCCGCGAGGCCGGGGCGGCGGAGCCACCAGGTCTGCAGGGTGTCGACCCAGTGGTAGATGTAGTCGTCGTACGAGCCCTCGGGCGCCCGCAGCCGCTCCAGCGGGATCTCGCTGAGCTGGGTCATGCGTTCCTGGTCACGGCAGACGACGGCCAGCCAGAACGCGGACAACCAGGCACCCGCGCTCGCTGTCGACATCGGACCAACCGGTGGAATTGTTCGCAGCTTGCGGTTGATCCGACACTCGGTGGCGTTTTCGCCCGCGCCGGTTACTGCGAACAGTGCTGACCCCAGTTGCATGGCGTTGACCGTGGATTCCCATGTCTCCACGGCGGCTGCCCGAGCGTCGGTCACGCAGTAGGCGTGCAAGGCCAGGATGGCAGTATTGAAAGTGCTGCTAATTGTCACTGCTGACTCTTCAAGGGCGTCGATCTCCTTTCGTAAGTGCTCATCGAGGCGCGCTCCGAAAATTTCTGCTTCGGGGCCCGAAGGGATGGCGTGTCGGCTAATTACTTCTGCCACGGAAGGGTTCCTCTGCTGATGTCGAACCGTCGGTACTGGTATTCAGTATATGCCCCTGCATTCCTTTCACCCTTGATGGCAACGTATTTCTAACTCACCCTCTCTCAGTGCATTGTTCATCGCGCCGATCAGTTCATATTCGCCGCGCTTTCCCATGATTCGTATTATGTCTTCATAGTGTTCCTTGTTGCCCTGGGAAACTCGTTGAGCGCCTGGAAGGCTCCGACTGCCGAGTTCTGGTCTTACGCTGCTCTTCGCCTCAATGACCACAACGCGGCCGTCCTCGTGCGTCCAGACCTGATCGAACTGCTCATTTCCGTTCTTCGGCCCGAGCAGTGGTTGCTTCTTGAAGTCCGGGTAGCGCTCCGCGATAAAGTGGTGCTCTGCGGCCGTTTCGCCGAAGTCCTCGGCAGACTTGACCATCTGGGTATGGGACTCCTTGAAGGTGCTCCGCACCTCGGCCCACTGTGCCGCTGTATCCGGGGTTCCCAACTCTTGGGCCGTGTCCTATTGATCCGAAACGGTTCGGGTTCTGGGTCGTTGGTGGGGTGTGAGCGATCTGGTGGGGGACGCGCGGCATCTGTCGCCGTCGGCGCAGGAGGCCCTGCGGCTGCGGGCGGTGGCCGCGTTGGTGGCGGGGCGGGACCGTGAGGACGTGGCGGCGGTCTTTGGGGTGTCGCTGAAGGCGGTCGACAAGTGGTGGGCGAAGTGGCAGGCGGGCGGCCGTGGTGCGCTGGTTATGCGGCCGCGGGGCAAGCCGGTCGGCGTGCACCAGGTGCTCGGGGAGGCCGAGCAGGCCGCCGTGCGGCAGGCGATCCTCGACCACCGGCCCTGTGACATGGGGCTGAGTGGACAATTGCGGACGCGTCGGTTGGTCGGCGAGCTGATCGCGAAGCTGTACCGGGTGCGGCTGACCGAGCCCGGAGTGGGCAAGTACCTGAGGCGATGGGGGCTGTCCTTCCAGCGTCCGGACAAACGGGCCGTGGAACAGGACCCGCAGGCCGTGCGCCGCTGGCACGAGGAGACCTGGCAGGCGATCCGGGCGAAGGCGAAGAGGGACGGCGGCGAGATTCTCTTCGCCGACCAGGTCGGCCTCCGCTCCGATCAGGTCACCGGCCGCACCTGGGGCGAGAAGGGCAGGACACCCGTGGTGC